>NZ_JBWONM010000176.1:0-7001 GCF_056450045.1 Hydrogenivirga sp. | reverse complement strand
CTGAGGGACTTTACCTCCGAACCCTCAAGGACTATACCTGCCTCGTACCTCTCAATTATGTCATACTTAGCCTTTGCCTCTCTGTTGTCCGCTATAGGAACTATCCTTTCGCTCTTCTTTGTCATCTTTTCACGCCGGGGCGGTGGGAGTCGAACCCACAACCTCGGGATCCGTAGTCCCGCGCTCTATCCAGTTGAGCTACGCCCCGTGCCTTTTAAGTTTAATACTCTTTCCCGGAGCCTGCAAACGGGACACACCTCCGAGGGGCTGGGCTCACCGCAGACCTTGCAGGGCTGGAGCTCCCTCTTCTCCCTTTCCCTGAAGAGGGGATAGACCTTTCTCAGGTACTCAAGGTAGAACCTCAGCTTGGTTCCGGGGAACTTCTCCTCTATCTGGTTGAGTATCTCCTTGTAGAAGATGGAGCTGGCATCCTCAGAGTAAGGGCACTCCTCCTCAAGGAAGTCAATACCGCTCAGGACTGCATACAGGGCTGTCTCCTTCTCGGTGAACTTGCAGAAGGGCTTTACCTTTCTTACAAAACCATCCTCCTCCTCAAGAACGGGGAACTTTCTCCCGAGGTACTTCATGTTCCAGCCCAGCACGTTGGAAAGTAGGGAGCTCGCTTCGTCGTCAAGGTTGTGTCCTGTAGCCACCACGGCGTAGCCGTGGTCCTTGGCTACCTTATTGAAGTTGTACCTCTTCACGAGACCGCATACGGAGCAGGCTTCCCTGCTGGTGAGCTTTTTGAGCTCTGGTATGCCCCCTACATCTTTGGTCAGGTCGTGGACTATGAGCCTTGCTCCGAGGTCCTTGGCAAACTCCTCAACCTTCTGCCTTGACCTCTCGGAGTACTCACCTATGCCGAGGTGTATGTAAAAGCCATCAGCCTGATAGCCGAGCTTTCTGAGAACCTTTAATAGTGCGAGGCTGTCCTTTCCTCCCGAGATGGCGACGAGAACCCTGTCCTCGGGCGTGAACATCCTGAACTCTTTTATCGTTCTCTCGGTGTAGCGCTCAAACCAGCTCAGAAAGTCCTCTCTGCAAAGGGCGAGCCTGTGCTGGGGCATGTATATAACGGGCTTCTTTCCGCATATCCTGCACTTCATAGAACTTAAATATAGGGCTCAGAGGGCTCCGCGCTCTACGAGTGAGGTGAGGACCTTCCCGAAGCTCTCTGAGAGCTGGTGGTCGTCATCAACCTCTATGAACTCCTTTACCCTCACGTGGTCTGCGAAGAGCCTCGTGCTCTCAATGGGAACGACCTCGTCCCTCGTGCCGTGGACTATCAGGATATCAACAGGGGGCTCCTGGGGGAACCTGACCTCGCCTTCGGAGATTATCTCGTAGCCGTTCCTGAGGATGTCCACCGCAAAGTCCTTCCTGACCTCTATCTCCATCTCCTGCTCTTTGAACCTGAGGGGCTCCCTTCCCTCAAGCCAAGCCTTCGTTTTCTCCTCCCCGAGCTCCTTAACTATCAGCGATAGGGTTTCAAAGGATGGTGCCAAGAGAAGGAGGCTCTTCACGTTCCCGAGCCTTTTAAATCTGACGTAGTTGGCTGCTATGTACCCTCCGTGGGAGCTTCCGCACAGGGTTATGTGCTCGTATCTTTCAGAAAAGCCGAGGACGAGAGCCTCAAGGACGTTAAGGACCTCGGTGGTCGTGTGGAGGTGGTAGTCCATGTCCATAGCAAAGAAGGAGTATGCCTTCGTCCTCTTGAAGTAGCTCCGGGCGAACTCTATCTTTGAGCCGAGAACGTTGGTGGCAAAGCCGTGGAGGTGAATCCAGAGCCTTTTGGGGTTATTCTCGTCGTAAAAGAACATAAACTCTATTATAAGGAGGTTGAGCCATGTTGCTGATAACAGCTTTCATGCTCTTTCTGAGCGTAGCTCTGGCTGTGCCTGTATCCATAGAGATTGATTACGAGGGGAGGAAGCTCAAAGCTAACGGAGAGTGGGCTGTCCCAAAGGGTGTTGACCCTGCACAGAAGGGGGCTGTCCTCTGGCTTCACGGTCTCTTTCAGACCCACAAAATGAGGGAACCCATAGCGGTTCAGAGGGAGGCTTGGGTCTCCGCCGGTTATCCGGTTCTCTCTCCTACCCTTACCCTCGGGGTAAACGACAGGAAGGCTCCCTACGACTGCTCCTATCCCCTTGACCACGATTACGAGCTGAACATAAGGGAGATTGAGAGGTGGGTTGAGTGGCTCAAGGATAAGGGGGTGAAGAGGATAATCCTTGCAGGGCACTCCTTGGGAGGTCAGCAGGTCATACACGCAGCGGAAAGTCTGAAGGGAGACAGCTCGGTAGTTGGGCTCTTGGCGGTAGCGCCGGCAAAGGGCACTAAGAGGGAGCACAAGCTCCTCAAGAGAGCTGAAAAGCTTGTCAAGGAGGGCAGGGGAAAGGAGCTTTTGGAGACAAACTTCTTTTACTGTCAGAAGGCAAAGGTGAGTGCGAGGACCCTTTACTCCTACTACGGGGTTGATAGGAATATAGGAAGATACCTATCCCGCTTGAAGCTACCCGTACTTATAGTCTGGGGAGGTGAGGACGACAGGGTAAGGGACCTTCCTGCCTTCCTTGAGCCATATATAAAGGGAAAGAAGAACGTCAGGCTTGAGGTGATAGATTATGCGGACCACTTCTTCAGAGACTTAGCTTCAGAGGACCTGAGCGCCATAGCGACCGAGTTCTTCGGGAACCTCCTCAGGTAGCCAGGATGCAGGTAAAGCCCGCTGTCTTGTGAAAGCCTTCCCTTATCTCTTTGTTCTTGATAGCCCTCTCATCCTGGGGCTCCTCAATTATGGTGCTCCTTACAGAGGCTATCCTGAAGCCAGCCTTGGTGAGCATGCCCTCCACTTCCTCCATGGAGTAAAAGCGGGCGTGTCTGTATATGGGGTGTCCTCTCCTTCCCTTTTCGGTATAGAAGTCAGCCCAGGGGCTTTCCCTCAGTATGAGACCCATCAGGAGCTTCCCTCTCTCCTTGAGAACTCTCCTTGATTCCTTCAGCACCCCGTAGGGGTCCTTTACGAAACATACGGTTACAACCATCAATAGAAGGTCAAAGCTCCCATCCCTGAAGGGCATGCTCTCACCAATACCCTGAACGCAGAGGATGCCCCTTCTCTTTGCGAGCCTCAGCATGCTCATGGAGGGGTCAAGACCCACCTGAACGCCGAGAGCACTGGCAAACCTTCCCGTGCCTACGCCCACCTCAAGACCGAGGCTAAAGCTCCCCATCATAGACCTGATACACTCAAGCTCAAGCCTGTAAGCGGAAAAGCCGAACTCTCCTTCGTACCAGCGGTCGTACCTCTGGGCAAGGCTCTCAAAGGGGTTCATCTGACCACCATCCGGACATCAAACTTTCCCTTACCCGTGTTGTCAACCGCTGAGAAGGTAACGACCCTGTGCCTCCTCTCAACCTCCCTCAGAAGTAAGGGGAGCTTTTGCCAAGGGACCTTCATCCTCACCTCTATCCCTGTCTCCGAGGAGTATATAGATTCGGGAGAGAGCCCCACGGACCCGAGGAGCCTTCTAAGGGAGTCTTCCGTGGCTTCTTCCCTGCCCTGTGCCTTTGCAAGGCGAAGGTTGAGGAGAAACTCCTTGTGCTTAAAGTATTCGGAGGAGATCCTCCCCCTTATATTGGAGAGATGGGGAAGAGAGTAGAGAAGGAAGAGCACAAAGAGGGCAAGGGAGAGAATGTAGAGAAGCCTCCTGCTGAGATACCTCCTTATCACAGCTCCACCTCAAACTCAAAGCCACCTTCGGGTGTCTTCTTCATAGACTTCGCCCCCAGCTCCCGGGCAACCTTCTCATCCTTGGCAACTCCAAAAACTTTAAGCTTCCCCTCCTTAAACTCAATCCTGTATATCTCCACACCCTCTCTGAGCTTACCCGCAAGGGAAAGGAGCCTCTTGGTGAGCCCGTAGCTCTCTCCCTGCAGCATGCTCTTAACCTGGTCCCTGACCGCAACGGCGGGAAGTGTGGGGAACTCCCTCCTGAAAGCTTCTTTCTCAGCCTTCCTCAGCTCACCGACCACACCCTTCTCAACGCTACTGAGGGAGAATAGGCTTCCGACAAAGAGGAGCAGGGAGCTACCCATCATCAGGAGTGCGTTCCTGAGCTGTTTCTCCGAGAGCTCCTCTTCCCTGAAGTCGGGAGAGCAGTCCCTGAATACGAACTTCAGAGAGGCTCCGAAGGCGGTGCTTAGCTCTGGCTCAACGTAGCTGTTTCTGACAACCCTATCAAAGAGCTCCTCTATACCCCTGAGACGGCTACCGCCCCCGCTCAGAAGCACCGTCTCACCCTCAAGCTCCACTCCCAGGGAGCCGAGAATCCTGCCCATAGCCTCCCTGACCCCTTCGTTCTTGAGTCCCTCTGTGAGCTTTATCCTCCGAGCTTCCTCAAGGCTAAGGCTGAGGGTTTCAGAGAGGTGCTTATCTATGTAGTCCCCTCCCTTGAGGGCTACCCTGTAAGAGGTGAGCTCTCCTCCTCTCACCCTGACGAGGGTGGTCTTCCTACTTCCGATATCAAGGACAGAGCAGTCTTCAAGGGATAGGGTCCTGCAGACCCTCGCCAAGGAGAAGACCTCCGGCTCCATAGAGAACATGTCGTCGGGAGGTATAAAGTCCTTCACTACCGAGAGGCAGTAGGTGTCATCCCTGAGCCTAACGTCCCAGAGGACATCACCGAACCTCTCCTCTATTTCAATAGCCAGATACCTTCTGAGATCGTAAGAGTCCCTTATATCGGTCTTCTCTATCCTTACGAAGCTCCTGTCGGAGCCTACCGCATATACCTTTCTCCCCACACCCTCCGCAGGCTTCCACTCCTTCTTAAGAAGTGAGTAGTTTATGCTGAAGGTCTTATCCCCGTCAATCCCCGTGTATATCATCGGGGAATATTCTAACCGCTCCTCCTGTGTTATCATAGAACATGATTTAAATCACAAACGAGGTGGAGCTATGGGTGGAACCCTTCTCTTTGACTCAGGTGAGCACAAGGTCTTCCTCTTTGAGGAGCTGACGCCGGCGAGCGCTGTTCAAGCAAACCAGTTCCTCATAATCCACAGGGATGAGGCTATCCTCCTTGACCCGGGAGGGCACAAGGTTCAGTCAAAGCTCTTTGCGGACATATCCGTGCTCATACCTCCGAAGCAGATAAAGTACATCTTCCTGTCCCACCAGGACCCTGATATAGTGGCGAGTATAAACTACTGGCTCATGACGACCGACGCTAAGGCGATAATATCCAAGCTCTGGGTGAGGTTCCTTCCCCACTTCGGTCTGGACTCAAAGCTTGAGGATAGGGTTGTTCCCATGGATGACAGGGGTACGAAGATAACCCTCGGAGGGGACTGTGAACTTTCAATACTCCCCGCTCACTTCCTTCACTCTCCCGGGAACTTCCAGGTCTATGACCCTGTATCCAAGATACTCTTTTCGGGAGACCTCGGGGCTTCCCTCGGACAGGACTACTTCTTTGTTGAGGACTTTGATAGCCACATCAGGTACATGGAAGGCTTCCACAAAAGGTACATGGCTTCGGGGAAGGTCATGAAACTGTGGGCAAACATGGTGAGGGGACTTGATATAGACACCATAGCTCCTCAGCACGGAGCTGTCTTCAAGGGTAAGGAGCTGGTGGGCAGGTTCATAGGCTGGGTTGAGTCCTTGGAGTGCGGTGTTGACCTCCTCTCAGAAAAGGATTATACTTTACCCTGATGAGGGTCCTTTGGTTAGTAATTACTATCCTTCTTTCGGCAAACCTGCTTTCCTGTGAGAAGAAGGAGAAGTTCAACGGAACGGTTCTGGACAGAAAAGCCTCAGAGTTCTGCCTCAAGGGATGGGAAGAGGGTAAGGAGAAGAGGGTCTGCCTTTCGGACTTCAGGGGAAAGGTCGTTCTGATGTTCTTCGGCTATACCCACTGTCCCGATGTGTGCCCCGCAGCCCTCCAGGTGCTCACCAAGACTATGAAAGAGCTTCCAAAGGACGTGAGGGAGAAGGTGCAGGTAATATTCATAAGCGTTGACCCCGAGAGGGACACACCCGAGGTAGCCCAGAAGTATGCCCAGTACTTCTACCCAACCTTCATAGGTCTTACCGGCACACCGGAGGAGATAAAGAAGGTTGCAAAGGAATACATGGCTTTCTACAGGAAGGTTGAGACGGGCTCCAAAGGTGGCTACCTTGTGGACCACACCGCTTACATATACCTGATAGACCCAAAGGGTACCCTGAAGTTAATATACCCATCAACCAAGCAGAAGCCCGAACTGATAGCGGAGGATGTAGAGAGGTTTTTCTAAGGAGGTTGGTATGCTTTACGCTGTTGTAGCCCTTTTCCTTTCAGTCTTTGCCTTTGCCAAGCCCCATATAGTCGTTGAGAACCCCTGGGTAAGGGAGGTTCCGCCCGTATCAACGATGAGCGCTGCCTTTATGAACATTATCAATACGGGGGACGAGGAGGATGTCCTCGTGGGGGTTGAGAGCTCAGCCTCAAGGGTAGCCGAGATACACACAACTATAATGGAAGATGGAATGATGAAGATGAGACCCCTCAAGGAGGTGAGGGTGCCTGCTGGGGGAAAGGTTGAGTTCAAGCCGATGGGAAAGCACATAATGCTGATAGACCTCAAGAAACCCCTAAGGGCTGGAGACAGGGTTAAGCTGATACTTGTCTTTAAAAAGAGCGGCAGGGTGGTGGTTGAAGCCCCCGTCAAGAGCATGAAGATGCCCATGCACTGATATGAAGCTCCTTCCTATCCTACTGCTCTTTCTTTTCTCTTGTTTCAGCAAGGGTATCTACGACCTTAGACTTAAAGACATTAAAGGGGGAGAGTTTGAACTTTCTTCCCTAAAGGGTAGAAAGAGTGTGATATACGTGTGGTCAGGAACGTGCATAGGGCATGTGGAGGACCTCAAAGCCCTTGTCAAGCTCACCCCCCAGCTTGAGGGGAAGGTTCCTGTTATCTCAGTGGCCATAATGATGGACGCTGAAGAT
>NZ_JBWONM010000175.1:0-19171 GCF_056450045.1 Hydrogenivirga sp. | reverse complement strand
AGGAAGAAGAACTTGAGAAGCTCCCCCGCAAGGGAAGACAGCTTTGGAGTTTCAACCATAGGCTCACCCTCTTAATGGAGGAATCGTTTGATGCTCTCTTTTTTTGAGTTACTCCGTGTTGCTTTCCTCCACAAAGAGCTCCCTTCTCATCGCCACCTTTCCGGTTCTCGCCATCTCCTTAATCCCGAAGGGTTTAAGAAGCTCCAGCATGGCGTTTATCTTGTCCTCATCCCCCGTCACCTCTATGGTGTAGGTTTCCTGAGAAACATCAACGATCTTTCCCCTGAATATCTCAACTATCCTGAGAACCTCGTCCCTCGCCCTTGAGGTCGGCGTATGGACCTTTATGAGAACGAGCTCCCTCTCAACGTGGGGAACATCGGTAAGGTCCCTTACCTTGAGGGTATCTATCAGCTTCCTCAGTTGCTTTACGACCTGGTCAATGACTATATCGTCCCCGACAACCTCAATGGTCATACGGGATATGCCGGGTTCGTTGGTCTCACCGACGGAGAGACTTTCTATGTTGTAGCCCTTTCCGGCTATCAGCGTGGCTATCCTCGCAAGAACCCCTATCTCGTTGCGCACCTTGACGTTTATTATGTGCTTGCGAACGCTCCCCTTCCTCGTCTGCCTGAACTTGGGTGCCTTCGTAACGCTTATCTGAGAGCTTCCCACGGTATCAGCCATCAGAATCCTCCTTAACCTACAAGGTACATAGTTTCGGCTTCCGTTCCTCTGCCGTCCTCAAGTATCATCTCTCTGTAAGACTTACCCGGAGGAACCATAGGAAGGACGTTCTCCTCCCTGTCAACGACGAAGTCCATTATCACCGGCTTGTCCTCTATCTTCAGAGACTCCTCAAGTATCTCCCTTACCTCCTTAGGCTTCTCCGCCCTGAAGCCAACCGCTCCCATGGCTTCTGCGAGCTTAACGAAGTCCGGCTGAAGGCTGAGGTCAACCTCCGAGTACCTCTTGTCGTAGAAGAGCTCCTGCCACTGACGAACCATTCCCAGATAGGCGTTGTTAATTATAGCGACCCTGACGGGTATCCTGTACTGGACCGCAGTTATTATCTCCTGCATCGTCATCACGAAGGAGCCGTCCCCATCAACCACAAAGACCTCCTTCTCCGGTCTCCCTATCTTTGCACCAATACCGGCGGGGAGTCCAAAGCCCATCGTGCCCAGACCGCCTGAGTTCAGGAACTGCCTCGGGTAGGAGTACTTGTAGAACATGGCAGCCCACATCTGGTGCTGACCAACGCCCGGGACGATTATCGCATCACCCTTGGTGGCTTCGTATATCTGTTCTATCACGTACTGGGGCTTTATAACCTTCTTTGAGTTCTTGTAAGTTAATGGGTGGAGCTTCTTCCACTTCTCTATCTGCTCAATCCATCTCTCCCTTTCCTCGGGATGGAGTATCTTGACTCCCCTTCTCTTTATCTCGTTTATCAGCTTCCTCAGGACTATCTTCACATCCCCAACTATGGGAACGTCCACTATTATGTTCTTGGATATTGAGGCGGGGTCTATGTCTATGTGGATTATCTTCGCCTCCGGAGCGAACTCGTCTATCTTGCCGGTAACCCTGTCATCAAAGCGCGCACCGACCGCAATCAGAAGGTCGGAGTTGTAAACAGCCATGTTGGCGTAGTAAGTACCATGCATACCGAGCATACGAAGAGATAAGGGGTGGTTCTCGGGGAAAGCTCCCTTGCCCTGGGTGGTTGTGGTGACGGGTATCTTCATAAGCTCTGCAAGCTCTATAAGCTCCTCCTGTGCCTCCGCATTTACCGCTCCACCCCCAACGTAGAGGACGGGTCTCTTCGCCTCCATTATGAGCTTGGCAGCCTTCTTTATCTGCTGGATATTTCCCTCAACATGAGGTTTATAGCCCGGCAGGTTCTTCTTGACCTCATCAAGGGTGGGGATCTTAACGTCCGACAGCTGCTGGGTTATGTCCTTGGGTATATCAACGAGAACGGGTCCCGGTCTTCCAGTCCTCGCTATATAGAAGGCTTCCCTGAGAACGAGCGGAAGCTCGTCTATATCTCTGACGAGGAAGTTGTGCTTGGTTATGGGTCTCGTTATACCCACTATATCAACCTCTTGGAAGGCATCGTTCCCTATCATGTGGGTGGGAACCTGCCCGGTTATAACCACGAGAGGAACGGAGTCCATGTAGGCGTCCGCTATGGGGGTAACTATGTTGGTAGCCCCCGGTCCCGATGTGGTCATAGCCACTCCTACTTTGCCGGTAGCCTTGGCATAGCCCTCCGCCATGTGTCCAGCGCCCTGCTCGTGGCGGGCGAGTATGTGCTTTATGGTCCCGTCCCTGTAGAGGGCATCGTAGACCTCCATTATCGCACCGCCCGGGAGCCCGAATATCACCTCAACCTTCTCTTCCTTGAGGGTCTCTATCACTATGTCCGCGCCCTTTCTTGACATAAGACTTTCTCCTCCTGCATAATAAATCGTAATATATAAAATTTGTATTAACTCAAGGGAAGTTCAAGCTCTTGTGATATAATCTTGGACATAAACCGTAGGAGGTTCCGGAATGGGAATGCTCAGCTATGAGGAGGCTCTTGAGCTTCTTCGCCAGCAGATAAAGGACTTTGAAGCCCAGGCCAAGATGGAGGAGGTCGGCGTAGTCTACTACGTGGGTGACGGTGTTGCCAGAGCCTACGGACTTGAGAATGCGATGGCTATGGAGGTGGTTGAGTTTGAGGGCGGCGAGAAGGGGCTCGCCTTCAACCTGGAGGAGGACAACGTCGGTATCATAATACTCGGCAGTGAAACTGGAATAAAGGAAGGCTCCATAGTAAGGAGAACGAACCAGATACTCTCAGCTCCCGTTGGCGAGAGCCTCGTGGGGAGGGTCATAAACCCCCTCGGAGAGCCTCTGGACGGCAAGGGACCCGTTGAGTATGAGTACATGTCCCCCGTTGAGAAGATAGCTCCTGGTGTTGTCAGCAGGAAGCCCGTTCACGAACCCCTCCAGACAGGTATCAAGGCCATTGACTCCATGATACCCATAGGAAGGGGTCAGAGGGAGCTGATAATAGGCGACAGGGCAACGGGTAAGACCACAATATGTATAGACACGATACTCAACCAGAAGGACACTGACGTTTACTGCATATACGTCGCCATAGGTCAGAAGAGGTCAACAACGGCGAGGATAATTGAGCTCCTTGAGAAGGAAGGGGCTATGGAGTACACCACCGTCGTTGTCGCCTCCGCAACGGACCCCGCCTCCCTGCAGTACCTCGCTCCCTTCGTCGGATGTACCATAGGTGAGTACTTCAGGGACAACGGGAAGCACGCCCTCGTCATATACGATGACCTTTCCAAGCACGCGGAGGCTTACAGACAGCTCTCACTGCTGATGAGAAGACCTCCGGGTAGGGAGGCATACCCTGGAGACGTCTTTTACCTCCACTCAAGGCTCCTTGAGAGGGCTGCTAAGCTAAACGATAACCTTGGAGGAGGTTCCCTCACAGCCCTTCCAATAATTGAGACCAAAGCCGGTGACGTCGCCGCCTACATACCCACGAACGTCATCTCCATAACCGATGGGCAGATATACCTTGAGCCAGACCTCTTCAACAAGGGCGTGAGACCCGCCATAAACGTCGGTCTCTCCGTTTCTCGTGTCGGTGGTGCGGCGCAGATAAAGGCTATGAAACAGGTGGCGGGGACCCTCAGGCTTGACCTCGCCCAGTTCAGGGAGCTTGAGGCTTTCGTCCAATTCGCCTCAGAGCTTGACAAGGCTACCCAGCAGACCATAAACAGGGGTATGAGGCTCGTGGAGCTTCTCAAGCAGGAGCCTTACAACCCGCTACCCGTTGAGAAGCAGATAGTTGCCATATTTGCGGGGACCAACGGATACCTTGATGACCTTCCCGTTGAGTCGGTCAGGAAGTTTGAGAAGGAGCTGTACGCATTCCTTGAAAGCGAGAGACCCGACATTCTGCAGGAGATAAGGGAGAAGAAGGCTTTAGACGACGAGCTGAAGGGAAAGATAAAGGAGGCTCTGGACACCTTCAAGGCTAAGTTCGTTCCTTGAGAAGGTGCCCCGTACATATAGGCTGTAGCGGATTCTCCTACAGGGATTGGAGGGGGACCTTTTACCCCTCCGACCTGCCCCAAAGCGAGTGGATAAGGTATTACGAGAGGTTCTTCAGCGTCCTTGAGATAAACTACACCTTCTACTCAATGCCCCACATCCACACCATAAGAGGCTTCCTTGAGAAGGCGAGGAGGCTCAGGTTCTCGGTGAAGGTCAACAGGATATTCACCCACGATAGGAGCTATACACGAAGGGAGCTCGGAGCCTTCCTGCAGGGACTTGCACCTCTTCTTGAGAGCGATAGATTCATAGCCTTCCTCTTTCAGTTCCCTCAGAGCTTTGGCTACTCTCCCGAGAACATGGACTACATAAAGAGGCTCTCGGAGGACTTTTCAGGCTACGAGAGGGTTCTGGAGCTGAGGAGCAGGAGCTTTGCAAGGGGTGAGGTCTTTACAGAGATAGAGAGGATGGGCTTTTCCCTTGTGAACATTGACGCACCGAAGGTGCGTGGTATTCTTGTAGGTCCCTGGAGGTCTGTAGGAAGCATAAACTACGTTAGGCTCCACGGCAGGAACAGGGAGAAGTGGTTCGGCGGGGAGGAATCTTACGAAAGGTATGATTACCTCTACAGCGAGGAAGAGCTTGTGCAGATAAAGGAGAGGGTGGAGAGGATGTGTGAAGGTAAGGAGACGTACATATTCTTCAACAACCACTACAGGGGGAAGGGTGCACTGAACGCCCTCCAGATGAAGGAGCTCTTCGGCGAGGAGGTGAAGGTGCCAGCCGGTCTGCGGAGCCTTTACTCCAAAAGGTTATGGGAGTAGAAAATTTATAAGGTTTTTCATATATTATTATTCTGTTCTCTTTGCAGGAGGTGAGAGGTTGAAGAGACAGATGCTGAAGTCAAAGATTCACAGGCTTACGGTTACAGGTGCGGAGCTTCACTACGAGGGGAGTCTCTCCCTTGACCTTGAGCTGATGGAAGCCGCAGACCTGCTTCCCTTTGAAAAGATTGATGTCTACAACATAAATACGGGAGACAGGTTCACAACCTACGTCATACCTGCTCCGAGGTACTCGGGTACCGTTAGGCTCAACGGGGCAGCCGCAAGGCTCGGAGCGAAAGGGGACCTCATTATAATCGCCTCTTACGCTGAATACAACGAGAATGAGCTTGAGTACTACAGTCCAAGACTTGTCTACGTTGACTCCCAGAACAGGATAGTTTCCCTGAAAAGAAGCATGGAGGAAGAGGATGTTCAATGTGCCAGAAGTGACACCCGAGGAAGCTAAGGAGATACTGGAGAAGGAAGGGGATAAGGTAGTTCTCTTAGATGTAAGAACGCCTCCGGAGCACTTTCAGCTCAGGATACCTAACTCCATGTTCGTTCCCCTTGATGACCTCAGGTACAAGTACTCCGAGCTTCCCAAGGATAAGAAGTACATAGTTTACTGTAGAAGTGGCGAAAGGAGCGCCTTCGCAACTTACTTTCTCAGACACATGGGTTATGAGGCTTACAACCTCGCCGGTGGAATAATCTCTTGGCCCTACGAGAAGGAGAGCGGGCAGGGTTAAATGCGGAGAACCTCCTCAGCCTGAGAGCGCGCCCTGAAGAGAAGGTCCTTGAGTTCATAAGGCTCCATCTTCAGCTGGGGCGCCAGCTTCTCAACTATGGTCTCAAGCCTGTCCCCTCCAAGCTCCAGAGCCTCCTCAAGTATCGTGGCATCCTGGAGTGCGAGGCTCAAGTTTCTGTTGGCTCCAGTGTAAGCATCTATTATCTCCTGATCAATGTCCACCTCTCTGAGGAACTCTATCTTGTCAACACCGAGGATCTTGTCAATCAAGGAGAACAGGCCAGCTACGTAGGCTTCGTTGGCAAGCTGGGGGTCAATCCTCCTCATTATCTCCTCAGCGAGGATAGCCCTTATGAGGGACTTCTTCCACAGGTAAGGGTTCTCAGCTGACACGTAGTCGTTTGTAGCTATCAGGAGGGTGAACTTCTTCAGGTTTTCCATACCTAAGTAGGCACACGCCTGGACTATGTCCTTTATCTCCTTTCTCCTACCGAAGTAGGCTGAGTTCACGAACCTCAGGAGCTTCGCAGCCATACCCACATCGGAGGCTATTATGTTGGCGAACTCCCTTATGCTCTTTACCGTATTGAGCGCTGCTATCATGCGCATCAGCGTGCTCTTAAGGAAGGGTGCGAGCTCAAACTCCTTGATTAGGCTCACCCCTCCGAGATACTTACCCTCAAAGAGGTCTCCGTACTGGAGAGCCTTCTTGTAGTCTTCCTCGCTCTCTATCCTCGTTATGAGGATCTTCTTTCTGTTCCTCTTGACAGCGGAAGCCTTTCCCTCATCAATGGTCCTTACCGAGAACTCAACCATGTGGGACATCCTCAGTATATCGGCGTACTTTCCGGAGTACATCTCTTCGGTGAGGGCAAACATACCACCCTTTTCCTTGAGCTCCTCTATCCTCTTTACAACGCTTGCGTATATTGATGCTCCCGTCTTTATCTGAGGCACCATGAGCTCAAAGACGACCATCTCTGTTGGTAGGAGGTCAAGGACCTTGTTCAGGAGTGAGTCCAAGGTAACGTTTATGAATATCTTCTTTCCCTCAGAGACCTTCTGAAGACCGAGCTCCGCAACGAGCTCCGCTATTATGAAGGTAGCCTTGTTGAAGGGAACGTCCTGGGGATACCTCTCAAGGTCATCGCTCCTTCTCAGATATACCTCGTACCCGTAAACGCTCCTGTCGGCATTAAAGACCGGCTGCCTTGCTATCGCGAAGCTCATATATCCTTTCCCTCAGCTCTGGATAGAGGGGGAACTGCTCGCACAGCTCCTTAACCTCTTCCCTCACTCTCTCTATAATCTTATCGTCTCCCATGTTCTTGACAACAGTGGTTATCATCTTGGCTATCTTCCTCATCTCCTCTTCCTTCATCCCTCTGGTCGTGAGGGCTGGCGTTCCTATCCTTATACCGCTCGTTACTGTAGGTTTCTGAGGGTCAAAGGGGACGGCGTTCTTGTTGACCGTTATGTTTGCCTTTCCGAGGGCATCTTCAACCTCTTTACCCGTAAGGTTCATGTTTCTCAGGTCAACGAGGACTATATGGCTGTCGGTTCCCCCCGTCACTATCTTGAAGCCTTCTTTGGAGAGCTCTTCAGCCAGAACACGGGCGTTCAAGATAACCTGCTTTGCATACCTCTTGAAGTCCTCACCCATAGCCTCCTTGAAGGCTACAGCCTTTGCAGCTATAACGTGCATCAGGGGTCCGCCCTGTATTCCGGGAAAGACAGCCTTGTCTATAGCCTTGGCAAACTCTGCCTTGCACAGGACAAAGCCGCTCCTTGGTCCTCTGAGGGTCTTGTGGGTAGTTGAGGTCACGAAGTGGGACACGGGAACGGGGTTTGGATACTCCCCGGCAGCTATCAGCCCAGCATAGTGAGCCATATCAACCATCAGCAGGGCACCAACCTCGTCCGCTATCTCTCTGAGCTTTGCCCAATCTATCACCCTCGGGTAGGCTGAGGCTCCCCCAACTATCAGCTTTGGCTTGTGTTCCTTGGCGAGCCTGTATATCTCATCGTAATCAATCAGCTCGGTCTCCGGATTCACACCGTACTGGACAACGTTGTAGAGCTTTCCGGAAAAGTTCACCTTGGCTCCGTGGGTAAGGTGCCCTCCGTGGGCGAGGTTCATCCCCATTATGGTATCGCCGGGCTGGAGCACAGCCATGTAAACAGCCATGTTGGCTTGGGAACCCGAGTGGGGCTGGACGTTTGCGTGCTCAGCTCCAAAGAGCTTCTTAACCCTCTCTATGGCGAGGTTTTCCGCTATATCAACGAACTCACAGCCTCCGTAATACCTCCTTCCGGGCAGACCTTCGGCATACTTGTTTGTCAGAACGCTGCCAGTTGCCTCCATAACTGCGAGGGAGGTAAAGTTCTCGGAGGCTATCATCTCAAGGTGGTAGAACTGCCTCTCGTACTCCTTAACGACCACATCAAAGATCTCTGGGTCCGTTTTGAGCAGGTTTTCCATGGAAGAATTATAACACCTTCAGGTCTTTACAAGCCTTCGGAGGGTTAGGGCTCCTTCCCTCATCTCCTCGGGCGTTGGCTCTTCAGGGACAGCTCTCTTCCAAGCCTCTTCGCACTCCTCATCAATCCCAAGACCGAGGTAGGACTCAACCATGGCGAGGAAGTTGGCAAAGGTGCTCTCAACCATGGAGTCCGCATCCTCATCGGAGGTAAAATAGCTCCTGAAGTTTTCAAGGGTCAGATGGTCAAAGAAGTTCAGGAAAAGGTCTATCCCCAGAAGGAAGGTCTCTCTTACCTCCGAAAGACGTGAGTTTATTACATCCTCGGATAGAAGCTCCTCAGATTCATCGTAAAGGAGCGGTATAAGTACTGAGATGTAAGCGAAGATGTTGTTTAGATTTATTGACATATCGGAAGCCTTCCCCAGCCGGAGAAGCTCCCGTACCGAAAAGACCGCTTTCTGAAGCATCACAAGAGCCAGCTCCCTGTATTCGGTATTCTCAGTGCTCTCCCACTCGCTGTGAAATCCCATGCCCATATCTCCGAATATGAGGGGGGAGAACTCATCGGTGTAGGTCAGGTAGCGGTCAAAGCCGTATAGGATGCGCTTCAGGGCTCTCGTATTCTCCGTCCCGAGGCTTGCCACAACCTCGTATATGGTGAGGGCTCTCTCCGCCGGTGATGAGATGGTCAGAAGGTAGCTTTCAAGCATTTGGATGAGTTCCTCAAGCTCCCCTTCACCTTCGCTGGATCCTGCTATCCTCGCTTTTACATACAGGGACCTCTCGGCGAACACCCTTCTCTGCCCATCTCCCGACCTATTTTCCTTCTCCTTTAAAAATCTGTAAAGCTCCTCAAGCTCTTCCTCGTCTATCCTGAATAGGATGTGTCCTAAGAAGTTTCCGAGCATATCGGGGGTGTAGTCCTCAAAGGCAAGAACCCTCTTGACCGTATCAAGGCTCAGGTTCCCTGACCACCTGGCGAACAGCTCTCCAAGGGCATCCAGATCTTGGGCGAGGAGAACATCTCGCAGCTCTTCCCAGGAGGGGGGTTCGCTAAAGGTTATCCTCACGTAGCTCCCCGCAGGTTCGGCATAGAAGCAGACGAAGTTACCCTCCCCCTCTATCCTCTCAAGGGCTGTATCAAGGTCGGGGCTGTCGGAGAGTATGTCTATGAGCTCCCGCTCCCAGAAGTCTTCCCTATGCCTGACGAGTATTACCTTCTCTCCCAGGTGGTCACAGCAGTCTATGAGGTGATAGCTCACCTCCCCATCCTCAGCGCTGGCAAGATAAACAATACCATTCACGTTGAGATCTCTTAACCTATCGTCTGCCTCTTCATCGGTGTAAAAAACGATTCTCATTACTGGATTAAGAAATTTTAACCTCAGGAAGGGGCAAGGGTCTAAATTAGTTTATGAAGAGGAGGTGAGAAGATGAAGGTAAAGGTGGGAGAGAGAGATGCCCTCATCGTGGTTGACATGCAGAACGATTTCATGCCCGGAGGAGCCCTTCCCGTTCCCGAAGGGGATAGGATAGTCCCCATCCTCAACCGCTACATAGAGCTATTTGAAAAGGAAGGTCTTCCCGTATTCTTCACCCGTGACTGGCACCCGCCAGACCACATATCCTTCAAGGGTCATGGGGGAGTCTGGCCTCCCCACTGCGTTCAGGATACGGAAGGAGCTATGTTTCATAAAGACCTCAGAATACCCCTTGATAACAAGTTCATTATCTCAAAAGGAACATCAAGGGACTTTGATGCTTACTCGGGCTTTCAGGGGACCATACTTGAACAGCTCCTCAGAGAGAGGGGGGTAAGGAGGGTCTTCGTGGGAGGCGTTGCAACGGACTACTGCGTGAAGAACACGGTTCTTGGAGCCCTCAATCTCGGCTTTGAGACTCTGCTCCTGCTTGACGGCATCAAGGGGGTTGACGTGAAGCCCGGCGACAGCGAGAGGGCTATAGAGCTCATGCTCAGCAGAGGAGCGATAGGTACAGAACTGAAGGACTTGACAACTTGATAATAAAACACTAAAATTTTTTATGAAAAAATCTATAAAGGAGGTGGAAAAGATGAGGAGAGGCTTGGCTGTATGGACACCCTTTGCAGAGCTGGAGAGACTCAGGAGAGAGTTTGACAAGCTCTTTGAAGAGGTTCTCCCAACGAGGGCGGAGAGGGAAGAGATCATAGCACCGCCCGTAGACGTCTATGAGACGGACTCTGAGGTAGTTGTGAAGGCTGAGCTGCCCGGAGTGAAGAAGGAGGACATAGACGTAACCATAAAGGAGAACGCTGTCCACATAAAGGCTGAGAAGAAGGAGGAAAAGGAAGAGAAGACCGAGAACGTTTACAGGGTGGAGAGGTTCTACGGAACCATTGAGAGGATAGTTCCCCTTCCCACGGAGGTTAAGCCCGAGGAGGCTAAGGCTGAGTACAAGGACGGCGTTCTTGAGATAAGGATACCCAAGGTAAAGGTGACCAAGGAGGCAAAGGTCCAGGTCAGCTAACGAGGGAAGGGAGTCTCTCAACGGAGGCTCCCAGCTCCTTCAACTTTTCCTCAAGACGTTCATACCCCCTGTCTAAGTGATGGAGGTCCCTTACCACCGTAGTTCCCTTTGCGACCAGTCCTGCGAGTACGAGGGATGCGGATGCCCTCAGATCCGTTGAGAAGACCTCAGCCCCGTGAAGCTCCTTTACTCCCTCTACGAAGGCTGTTCTCCCCCTAACGTCAATCTTTGCTCCCATCTTCCTGAGCTCGTAAACGTGCTGGAATCTGTTCTCAAAGATGCTTTCATAGACCTTAGACCTTCCCTCTGCGAGGGAGAGGAGAACCATTACCTGAGCCTGCATGTCGGTCGGAAAGCCGGGAAACTCCGAGGTGTAAACGTCCACAGGTTTGGTAGCCATTCCCCTAACCATAAGGGCATCGCCCCTCCTCTCTATTGATGCTCCCATGGATCTTAGGGTATCTATAACCGACTCCATGTGCTTTGGAACGACGTTTTCAATATAGACCTCCCCATCGGTCAGCAGGGAGGCTACCATAAGAGTGCCAGCCTCTATCCTATCGGGTATCACCTTGTGGTGAAAGCCTCTGAGATGGGCAGAACCCCTGACGAGAGCTGTCCTTCCCTCAATCTCTATCTCGGTTCCCATCTTTCTGAGAACCTCAACGAGGTCCATAACCTCCGGCTCAAGGGCTATGTTCCTGAGAACGCTCCTTCCTTCAACGGAGCTCAGATAAAGGAGAGCATTCTCCGTTCCAGTTACGGTTATGAGCTCAAAGCTGAACTCAAGGGGCTTCTTCCTTTTAAGCTCAACATGAACAAAGCCATCCTTGAGGGAAACGTCAGCTCCAGCCTTGGCGAAGAACTTGAGGTGCTGGTCTATTGGTCTCGCTCCTATAGAGCATCCCCCCGGCAGTGCGACCCTTGCGGTTCCAAATCTCGCCAGAAGAGGTCCGAGGCTTAGGACGGAAGCCCTCATCTTCCTAACTATCTCGGGAGGAGCTTCGTAGGAACTTATACCCGAAGGGTCTATCAGAACACTACTTCCCTCTCTACAACCCTCAGCACCGAGCATCAGAAGAAGCTCGCAAGCGTTCTTAACATCAAGGAGCTGGGGGACATCCTCCACAGTGCAGTGCTCTCTGGTGAGTATGGTGGCGAATATTATAGGCAGGCTTGCGTTCTTTGCCCCCGAGACCCTTACCCTACCCCTGAGCCTCGTCCCTCCCTCAATGAGGAGGGCATCAGAGGAATATGAGGTAGTGTTCATCATCCTTAGGAATTATTATCTTAACAATATCCCCATCCTTTGAGTAGAAGAGCAGGATCCCCTCGTCGTTCTCCTGAGAGTGGATCGGTTCATCGGAGTATATGACTATTATCCTGTCCTCTTCCTCTATCACCTTTGGGTAGTTCATATCCTCACTACCACGCAGGTTATAGCCTCTTTAACCCCCTCCAGAGAGTGTATCTTGTTTATGACGAGCCTACCCAGCTCGTCTTGGTTGGGAACCTCTACAAAGACTATTATGTCGTAGGGACCCGTGACGACGTCCGCGGTCTTGACCCCCTCAAAGGTTGATAGGGCTAACATTATGGAGGGTATCTCCCTTGGCTCCGCCTTGAGAAGTATGTACGCCCTTATGGCGTGTTCCGCTTCAAGCTCCATCAGCTCTGTTATAGACATAGGATAAGCCTTTTCTTCCGTTGACATCTTCAACCTCCTCGCTGAATATCCTGAATATTATAGATGCGGCATCGGGATTTCTCTTCATTTCCCTTATAGCCCTGAAGACGAGCCTGCGTATGTATGGATTCTCCCTCTCCATCTCCCCCGTCATTTCCTTGAGCTTCAGTATCATCGGCTCAACCTTCAGGCTCTCCATCCATCCCATGAACTTCTTCACCTCGTCCCAGAGGATTATCTCACCCCTCTTAGCCTCCTTCATCCTGTCCCTGAGGTTGCTCTCCACGACCTCTTTGAGGTCGTCTATATCGTAAAGGAAGACCTCATCAATACTTCCCACGGAGGGCTCAACGTTCCTCGGGACCGATATGTCTATCAGGAACATGGGCTCGTAATTTCTCCTCTTCATAGCCCTCTTGACAAGCTCCTGCGTCAGGACGAAGCTCTTTGCCCCCGTTGAGACTATGACGATATCCATGTTGGAGAGGTAGTCCTCAAGCTCCTCAAACCTGAGGGCGTTTCCACCGAGCTCCTGGGAAAGCTTCAGAGCCTTTTCATAGGTTCTGTTCGTTATGAATACCTGACAGCCGAGCCTCTTAAGGTAGTTGGCTGCCAGCTCCCCCATCTCACCCGCCCCAACGAGGAGGACCTTAGCCTTCTTCAGGTCTCCAAATATCTTCTTTGCAAGCTCAACCGCCGCATAGCTAACAGAGACAGCGTTCCTGCTTATGCCCGTCTCAACCCTGACACGCTTTGAAGCCCTGAGGGCTTTCTCAAAGAGCCTGTTGAGTATCTTCCCCGTGGTTCCCAGCTCCTTGGCTATCCTGAAGGACTCTTTGAACTGGGAGACTATCTGGGGTTCTCCCACAACCATGGAGTCAAGGCTTGAGGCTACCTTAAAGACATGGAAGACAGCCTGCTCCCCCTTGCGGAGGAAGATATGCCTGCGGGCATCCTCAAGACCCTTTATCTTGAGAAAGAGAGAAAGGAGGAGGTTTACGCTCTCCTCATCGGTTGAGAAGGCGTATATCTCAACACGGTTGCAGGTTGAGAGTATGCAAAGCTCCTCAACACCAGAGGCGGTCTTAAGCTCTGGGAGTATCTTCCTCGTCTCTTCAGGACTGCAGGCGAGCCTCTCCCTTATCTCTACGGGCGCGGTTTTGAAATTGACCCCTAAGGCGTAAACTTCCCCCATCACATTTAATTATATGCCTTGTCCCGAACGGCAATAGCTCAAACTGAGCTTCGGGTGTGTTATAATTAGATATCCCGTGATAGTATTCAAGCACTTACCACCCTTAAGAGAACCTCGGCTCTATATGGCTACGGAACGAACCTATCTCTCAATACTAAAGCTATCTTTTCAAGCGAGCGTTATAGGTCTGATACTGAACAAGGTGGCTCTCCTAAATCTTGCCTTCTTCAGAAGCTTTAACAGAGAGTTTATACACATGTCTATCGTAGTGATCTCCTTGGCGGTAGCTTCCAATATCTATGCCTTTGTAAAGCTTTTTTCTGACCTTAAATACATCAGTGGAGGAGAAAAAGTGCCTGAGAAGGAGGTTGTAGATCCAAGGATTTACATGGCTGCTGAAAGGACATTCCTTGCGTGGGTAAGAACTAGCATAGCCCTCATGATCTTCGGCTTCGTCGTTGACAAGTTTGAGATATTCTTAAATGAGCTCCAGAGCAAGATACACCTTAACTTTTCTGCGGACATATCGTCTCTGAAGTGGATAGGAATAACTATTATGGTTATGAGCCTTCTTGCCCTGAGCCTTGGCACTCTTAACTTTTATAAGACCGTTAAAGATGTTGATGGAGGCTCCTACAGAACCCACACAGGGCTTTACATAATGGTTGGAATAATAATATTCACAATAAACTTTATTCTTCTGTTTGATGTTCTCAGAATTATCTAATTAGCTAAAAGTATTCTTTGGATTTAAGCTCCTCTATGACATTACCTTTTTCGTCATACATTTTTAAGACAGCCTTCTTACCCTTTATATCAAGCTCAGTTCTCTTTTTTCCGTTCTCAAACTGAATCCACTTGTAGTAGGTTCCGTCCTCTGTATAGAGTATTTGCGAGGTGATCTTCTTCTGCTTAATAGTTATCTTGCAGAAGTTGGTGTCTTCGTAGTCAATTATGCCCTCAATCTTTACTTTTATATTGGGATCGTCAACAACGACCTTGTCCCTTGGACACCAGTTTTCCTTAGTAGCTGCAAAGGAGAGCAGACCGAATAAAGCAAAGCTACTCAGGGATTTTAGCCTTGGTCTTATCATGGTTTATTAGTATATCACTTCTTCAACCCTCCTGTCAAAACCCTTTATGTTCAAAATGTAATTACGTTAAAATAGCAACCATAATGAGAAAGTTCTTTCCCGTCCTTCTGATACTGTTCTTGGTGGTCGGGTGTGCCACAACGAGCAGAACCCCAATACACAAGATAGTTGGCTCAAGCACGGTTAGAACCAAGGTAGTTCTGCTTGACAGCGGCAAGGTGGATAAAGCCTACCAGAAGGTGGCTGTAAGGGAGTTTGAAGCTAAGCTTCTCAAGCAGCCCGTTAGCTACGCCATAAGGAGCACGATAGGAGGTCAGAAGGTTGATTTCGTCCTTATAACCCGCAAAGAGGTGCAGGTGCTTGGCTCCTCCTCCCCTCAGGAGATAGTGGCTGTAGGGAAGGAGTCGGACGTAAACACGCTGATAGTCCTTGAGCCCCTGAAGGTTGAGTACAGCGAAGGCTCCACAAAGAAGGGAGATGAGTTCTGCGTTGTAAGGAGAGCGTACGTAGTTATAGCTGCTAAGGTTTATGAGACGAAAAAGGGAAGCCTCATCCTTGGCGGTGTCTATGACGGAAAGGCTGAAGCAAGACAGTGTTCAAAGGGTATTCAGAGGACAGACAAGCTACCCAACAGGGACTCCTTGGTGGTCAGGGCTGTTAAGAAGGCTGCCCAGAAGTTTGCCGGGGATTTCTGGAGCGCCCTATAGGGTATCCATAGTCTTTTAGGGAGAGCTCCATCACCTTAAGAGGTGGCTCACAGCCGGTCCATAGGCGAAAGCTCTCAGCTCCCTGATATACAAGCATGGGAAAGCCACCAACGTATTTACAACCCACCTCCTTAGCCCTTCTGAGAAGGGGGGTCTCTTTGTAGATTATGTCTATAACGACCTTGTCGGGTGTAAGGAGGTTGTAGTCAAAGAGCGGGGGGTCATCGTCTTTAAGACCAACGCTGGTCGTGTTCACCAGTATATCCACATCCCTGAGTGCTGTTTCTATGTTCTGTGCAAGCTGGACTCCGAACTCCCTAACAAGGGACTGAGCTCTCTCCCGTGTTCTATTCCAGAGATATACTTTTGCTCCAGCTTTCTTGAGAGCGTAGAGGACAGCCCTTGAAGCTCCTCCCGCACCTAAGAGAAGAACCTTCTTTTCCTCAAGGGAGGTAACCATCTGAGCTGTCTTCAGAAAGCCCACCCAGTCGGTGTTGTGAGCCTCAATCAACCCTCCTGAGAACTTAAGTGTGTTGGCAGCACCTATAGCCTTAGCCTCATCGCTTACCCTGTCTGCAAGCCTGAGAGCTTCTTCCTTGTGGGGGACGGTAATGTTCAGACCGACAAGGTTCTTAAGGGCTCTCACGCCCTCTATGAAGCCCCTGAAGCTTTCAGGGGGAACGTCAAAGGGGACGTAAACGGCGTCTATACCCAAATACTCAAGGGCTGCGTTCTGAAAGACTGGAGAGAGGGAGTGGCTGATGGGGTGTCCGACCACCCCGAAGAGGAGGGAGGACCCCTTTACGGTCATGAAAGCTCAAGTTTGGAGGGAAGGACCTCTACTTTCTTTACCCACTTAAGGTTCCCCTTGAGGGCTATGTCAACCACGTTCTTGAGAGAAACGTCAACTACGGGACAGTCGGAACATCCACCCTCAAACTGAAGGTAAACTACTCCATCCTCAATGTTCACTATCTTGAGGCTACCCTGGTGGTCCTTCAGAGCTGGGCGGATCTTCTCAAGGACCTTCTCAACCTCGTCAAACTCTCTCTTCACCATTACTGTTCCTCCAGCTTTTTTTTATAAAGGCTCTGGATTTCCCTTATTACGGCTCCTGCCTCCTCATCCCCAAGGTTAAGGAGCCTCAAAAGCCCCCTCAGTGAGAGCTTATCAATAACTATGTCCTCAACATCCATCTCAACTATCTTCATATATCCGTAGGAGGCTAAGATGTCCCTTGCCTCTGGAAAAAGGGAGAAGAGTTCCCCAAGAAGCATGTCCTCGGTTATCTTGACAGCAGTCATGAGAGCTCCTTTACCTTCTTCACAAAGAGATGATACTCTCCATCTTCCTCGTACATTCCCAAGAACTCCTGGCCCGTTGATTGACACCAGGCTGGTATGTCCTCAACCACGCCGGGGTCGTCCGCTATCAGCTCCAAGACCTGCCCAATCTCCATATCCTTTATCTGCTTTGCGGTCTCAGCTATGGGGACAGGGCAGTATGTTCCCGTAACATCGTGAACAACGTCGGGCTTGATGTCCTCAAGCTTCATAGCGCCACTCCTTCTCTACGATATATCTTGAGCTCCTCTATAAACTCATCTTCAGCTGGCACTCCACGGAGCACCATCTCCCTATCTCCTACCTTCATATGTATATCACTTTCTTCCCTTTTGGAGTACCTCGCTATGATATCCGCTATAATTTGGAGCTCCTCCTCGGAGGGTTTCCCCTTTATGAGAGCGAAGGTTCCCTTTCCATCCTTCCTGTAAGCGTAGCCGTATCTCTCTCTGAAGCCCTTTAGAAAGTTTACCTCTCCTTCGTTACGCGCCACTATGAGCTTTGTACCCGATGGGAGCCTGAGGTGTCTCCCGACGGAAAAGAGGACAAGGTCGTCCCTCGTTACGGTTCCCTCGGTAGCGAAGGCTTCTTTAAACCTGTAGGCGTAGTTCTCGTCCGTAAGGTAGCAGCATCCCCCCGCAGGCTGTTCGTATTCTTCAATGCCAAACCTCTTCGCAAGCTCCATCTGCTTCTTCCTGCTTCTTCCCATTATCCCGTAGAGCTTGCTCCTCTCAATCCAGCCCCTTTTCTCCGGCACCGTAGGCGGTAGAACCTTTGCAGAGAGGGGTCTTACGATGTATCCCTCAAGACCGGATTCCTTCTCTATCAGCCTCAATCTCTCTGGAGTCTGGCTCATAGGTCTTTGGTAGAGGACCTCTCCCGTAACGACGAAGTGATAGCCCTCCCTTTCCATAATCTCTTTAGCCTTCCGTAGCATGAATATGCGACAGTCTATGCAGGGATTGACGTTCTTGCCGTACCCGTACTTTGGATTTAGGACTATATCGTAGTATTCGCTGGATATATCAATGATCTCAAGGGGAACACCGAGCTGGGCTGCCGCCTTCAACGCAGGATTGACATACTGCCGTCCGTCCTCCTTGGTGAGACCAAGGCGCCTCTTGTGCTCGGTGATGCAGAAGCCTGTATAAAAGTGAAGCGCCTTGACCTCAACGCCCTGCTCCTGAAGAATGCGGACGGCTAAACTGCTGTCAAGCCCTCCACTCAGCAGAGCGACAGCCCTAACCCTTTCCATACTCAGGTGCTCAGGAACTCAAACTCGCCCTGTTCTTCCTCCTCCTCTTCTTCGTAGCAGTCGGGTATCTTGGCAGCCTCTTCCTCTCTTCCCTGCTTGAGGAGGTAGTCCTTTATAGCCACGTGGAGGGTCTCAAGTCCGAGGTTTGTACAGTGTATCTTCTGAGGCGGGAGTCCTCCGAGCTCGTCAAATATGTCCTTGTAGGTCAGGTTCAGGGCGTAGTTTATGTCCTTACCCTTTATCATCTCGGTCAGCTGGGAGCTGACTGCTATGGCGGAACCACACCCGAAGGTTTTGAACCTGACATCCTCTATGATATCGTTCTCAGGATTCACCTTTATGGTAAACAGCATGGCATCTCCACAGGCTGGGTTACCACACTGGCCCACACCGTTTGCACCCTCAAGAACGCCGACGTTCCTTGGGTTCAAGAAGTGGTCAAGAACCTTCTCGTTGTATTCAAAGCTCATCTTAGCACCTCCTTTCAGCTTTAGATTTTACAGGTATTAATATCTTCCTGCACTCCGATTCAGTTATGATAGAGGTCAAATACTTGGAGCGTCTCTTATCTTTGCTATTTTATTCTATGGGGGAGATGAGGTTACTACTTGTGGAGGACGACCCAATACTTGGGGAGAGCTTGAAGGAGTATCTTGAAAGGGAAGGTTTCAGCGTCAAGTGGGTTAAGGACGAGAGGAATATAGAGGATGTTAGATCGCTGAGCGCCTATGACGTAATAGTTCTGGACCTGATGCTCAAGTACAGGGATGGAGAGGATATACTCAAGGAGCTCAGGGAGGAGGGTGTTAGGACTCCCGTCCTTATACTGACAGCAAAGAGGGCTATTAGAGACAAGGAGGTCTGCTTTAACCTCGGCGCTGATGATTACCTAACAAAGCCCTTTGAGCCAAAAGAGCTCCTTTTAAGACTCAGGGCGCTCCTCAGAAGGGTTTCCCAGCAGTCCCTCCTGAAGATAGGGGATGTGGAGATTGATCTTGAGGGGAAGGCAATATACAGGGGAGGTAAGGAGGTCCATCTATCAAAGACCGCCTGGGAGCTCCTTAGCCTTCTTGTAAAGAACAGGGGAAGGGTTGTCAGCACCGAAACCATCTTGAGCTGCATATGGGAGGACAAGCCGGTGGGAAGCGATGTTGTTAGGGCTTATATAAAGGAGCTCAGGAAGGTTCTCCCTCCCGAAAGCATAAAGACATACAAGGGTGTGGGCTACAAGCTGGTATGAGAGT
>NZ_JBWONM010000174.1:0-2246 GCF_056450045.1 Hydrogenivirga sp. | reverse complement strand
AGCCCTCTCCATGATTATGTTTATGAGCCTCGGTATCCCCAAGGAGTACTCGTAAAGGAGCCTGTAGCTCTTTGGCGATATCTTTATGTTTCCCCTCCCCGCCTTTGCTATCCTGTAATCAACGTATGCCCTCGTCTCTTCCTCCGTAAAGCTCCTGAGCTTTGTAAAGAGGGTGACCCTTTGCCTCAACTGCCTCAGCTCCTTTGAGCTTAGCTTCTCCTCAAGCTCGGGCTGACCGAGGAGTATTATCTGGAGCAGTTTCTGTTCTGAGGTCTCAAGGTTTGAGAGTATCCTGAGCTCTTCAAGGGTCTCGGTGGGCAGGTTCTGAGCCTCATCTATTATTATCAGGACCTTGTTTCCCCTGCTTCTGTTCTCAATCAGGTAATCCCTGAGCTTTGCGAAGAGCCTGTTTTTCGTTTCCCCTCCGCTCTCAATCCCGAAATCCTCAAGGATAGCCTCAAAGAGCTCCTCGGGAGACAGGTTGGGAAAGAGCACATAAGCGTACTCAACGTTTTTGGGAAGTTCATCTACAAACTTCCTTACAGTCAGAGTCTTCCCCATTCCCGGCTCTCCTATGATGACCGCAAAGCCCTCTTCGCTCTCAACAAGGTACCTCAGGGATGAAAGGGCTTCCTGGTGAGATTCGGAAAGGAAGAAGTAGCTTGCATCGGGGGTTATCTTGAAGGGGTCATCCCTCAGGGCGAAGAACTCAAGGTAATCTTTCATTAAGTTAAATTTTATAATTACTTAATCTTTTACAATCAGGAGGTTTGAGATGGAAGGAGTCCCCAGCATGGAAGATAGAGTTGTGGTTATAGTTGAGGAGTTCTTCAGGGACATAGAGAAGAAGGAGCCTTTTGAGACTGAGCTCATGGATTTCAGGCTCAGGCTTAGGGCTAAGCTCCTTGAGATAATAACCTCTTTCCCAACGGAGCCTGAGGTTGCCAACCGGAGCCTTGATTACAGCCTTGATGCCATAGAAAGGGTCATAAAGGAGGAGATTGATAAGGTGAACCTTGAGTCTGAGGAAGCTCTCTACAGGACCATAAAGACCCTGAAGGAGATGAACGAGGTTCTGAAGGAGTTTATGCACGAGGACAGGGTGAAGGACAAGAGGAAACTCTCCTCCCTTACGGGACTCATAGGGAACACGGTTGAGAGGCTAAAGAGCGAGTACAAGAAGAGGTTCGGCGGGCTCATGGCTGGGATAAAGAGGCTCTTCGGGATCGGAAGGAGTCCGTGATACTCCATCCCTTTGACCTCTTCGTATTCTTCATAGCATGGTTCTTTCAGGCTTTCACGGGCTTCGGTGCCGGCATATTCATAGTTGGTCTTCTCTCCCTCATACACAGCCCCAAGGAGGTTATAGTCACCTCCGCTGTTGTGAACCTCTTTGGAACCCTCTTCATGGCTGCCCTGCTCCTCAAGAAGGTCAGACCGAGGCTTGACATCCTCCTTCCCCTGATGGCTGGCTCCGTCCCGGGGATACTCCTCGGCTCAAAGACCCTCTTCCTGCTTGATAGAGAGACGCTTCGCCTGATAATAGGCTCCTTTATCCTCTTCCTCGGTCTTTACGACCTTCTGGTCCAGAGGAGATTTTTAAAGAGCTTCAGTATGAGAAAGAGCCTCGGAGCGAGCCTGGGTGCCGGCTTTGTGGGAGGCTTCTTTGCGGGCTTGATAGGTATGGGAGGACCACCTCCGGTGGTTTATCTAAACCAGGTTCTTGAGGACGTGGAGGAGTTTAAGAGCACCCTCACCTTCTTCTTTACCTCCAACATAATCTTCAGGATAATCTTCTACGGGCTTGAAGGGGGTTCCCAGCACTTCAACCTCTCTCTTATATACGCCGGAGCCCTCAGCATACCTTTAGCCGTTTACCTCGGTCTATCCCTCTCAAGGAGGCTCAAGCCAACCCAGCTCAAGGTCTTAATATCCCTGAGTGTTGTCGTTCTTGGTGCAGCCCTTGTAATGAGGCACTGAATGTGCTACCATGTTAACAGATGTTTACAAAGAAGCTGGTCCTCTGGCTTCACGTCCTGCTTGCAAGCTTCTGGGTGGGGGGGATGATATTCCTCTCCCTCGTCATAGCACCCTACATAAAGGACAAGCCCTTCAGGAACGAAGCCTTTCAGGAAGTCGGTAGGAGGTTCAGCCTCTACGGAACGATGATAACCCTGTCCCTCCTCCTCATAACGGGCTTGGGCAACGCCTACCTCCTCCACGGCGGACTCTCCAAGAGGTCAATC
>NZ_JBWONM010000173.1:0-2657 GCF_056450045.1 Hydrogenivirga sp. | reverse complement strand
GCCTTGGCGGTCCTCAAGCTCTCCTCTCTTATCCTCAGGAGCTCCCTGATCCACAGCGCCCTGTAGAAGGTTCTGTAAACCTGAGCTAAGAGCCTTCTCTTTCTGGACTCCACAGCGCTTTCAAAGGACTCCCTTTCCCTCTTGACGACCTCTCTGCTTATGGACCTCGTGCCCCACGCCGGTATGGGTTGGTTGAACTCTAAGAGGTAAAGTAACCTGCCCTTGGGTCTGCCGTTCTTGTCGTTTGTTATGAAGCCGCTTTCAAGCCTGACCTCCGGGTTGGGGAAGGCTCCGGCGGATATGTACAGACCTTCAAAGGACCTAATCTCCTCTTCCATCGCCTTTATGCTCGGGTTTTTCTCAAGAGCTGTTTGCATAGCCTCCTCAAGACCTATTCCGAAGCTGAAACCTGCAAAAAGCAGAAGGATAAAGAACATACTCAACCTCCTCTTATGTTTTTGAACGCTTTCAGAGAAGGTGTTAGATCAGATGAGCAGACGGATTGTTCTGAGCTGGTTCGGAGGTGATTTAAAGCTGCGTACAGTAAATGGCTTTCTTTTTAAGATTACTTGAAAGCTGGCGGGTGTTATCTTCCCTATGCTCTCCGCATTTATATCCAGCGATACCTTGAAGAGCTTGACTGAAAGGTCAGGCAGGAGCTTGAGGTGAACCTCATCTCCCTGAGTAGGGAGGCTTGCATGCTCCTTCTCAAGGTGGACAAAATCTTCGTGGATGTGTATGCAGAGAACGTCCTGAGATAGACCCTTGGTGGATAGGGAGAGGGTAAAACCCAAGCATAAAAGGAATGAAAGTATCTTGCCTGCCATACTTGTCGTAGATATATTAAAACGCCATGGTCAGAAAGGCAAGGCTCAAGGATGCTCCGGCGATTCACAACCTCGTGAGCTTCTATGCCCAGAAAGGTCTGCTCCTGCCCAGAAGCCTGAGCTCCATATACGAGCACATAAGGGACTTCTGGGTATGGGAGGAAGAGGATGAGATACTCGGGTGCTGTGCCCTCCAGATAGTCTGGGAGGACCTTGCGGAGATAAGGAGCTTTGCTGTTAAGGAGGGTAGAAAGGGAGAGGGTATAGGAAGAGCTCTGATAGAGGCTTGCCTTCAGGAGGCGAGGGAGCTCGGTATAGGAAGGGTGTTCTCCCTTACCTACGTTAAGGACTACTTTGAGAGATTCGGCTTCAGCGTGGTTGACAAGAGCGAGCTCCCCCACAAGGTCTGGGGGGATTGCGTGAACTGCCCCAAGTTTCCCCAGTGTGATGAGATAGCGGTTATACTTGAGCTTGATGGAAGCTCCCGTAGTTGCCTTGAGAGAAGTTTTCAAGCGGATAGACGGTGAGGAGATCCTGAAGGGTATAAACGTTGAGGTCAGGAGGGGAGAGTTCCTGAGCGTTGTGGGAGCCTCAGGCTCGGGTAAGAGCTCCCTGCTCTACATAATGGGACTTATAGACAAGCCCACCTCGGGAGAGGTCTTCTTTGAGGGTGAGAGGATAGAGTTCTCCCGGGAGGACTACCTCTCAAGGATAAGGAACAGGAAGATAGGCTTTATATTCCAGTTTCACTATCTCCTACCCGAGTTCACAGCCTTAGAGAACGTGATGGTTCCTATGCTCAAGGCGGGAGTATCCTCAGAGGAAGCTAAGGAGAGGGGCAGGAAGCTCCTCCAGAAGGTGGGTCTTGGAGGGAAGGAGGATAGGAGACCCTACCAGCTTTCGGGTGGTGAGATGCAGAGAGTAGCTATAGCGAGAGCTCTTGCCAACAACCCCCTCCTCATACTTGCGGACGAACCCACGGGAAACCTTGATTCCAAAAACACGGAGGTCGTTATGGATATATTTTTAAAGCTCAACCAGGAGGGGATGACCCTCGTTATGGTGACTCATGAGGAGTACCTTGCCAAGAGGAGCCACAGGGTTCTTGAGATGAAGGACGGGAGGATTATCTCATCATGAAGAGCTTCAGGGATTTCATGGAGGAGAAGGTAAGAGAGTACTACAGCTCCCCAAAGGAGAAGTTCTCCGCAGGAGGAGACTTCTTTACCGCTCCAGAGCTTGATAGGACCTTCGGTGAGGCTATAGCGGACTTCCTGTATCACAGACTTAAGGAGTTTGAAAGTCCAGCCATACTTGAGCTGGGTGCAGGCAGGGGGCTTATGGCAAGGGACATCCTCTCCTACTATAAACAGAAGGACCCGGCCCTCTTCAGGGGGCTGAAGTACCTCATATACGAGATGAGTCCCTCTCTCATAGAGAAGCAAAGGAAGGTCCTCAGGGACTTTGAGAACGTGGAGTGGGTCTCCCGATTTCCGAAAATTGAAGGGGTGGTCCTTTCCAACGAGTTCTACGATGCCCTTCCCGTTCATGTGGTGAAGGAGGGTAGAGAGCTTTACATAAATGAGGAAGGTCAGGAGGTGTGGCTGAGCCTTGAGAACGAGAGGGTAAAGGAGTTCCTTGAGAGAATGGGATATGCATCGCTGAAGCAGAGGGTTGAGGTATGTCTTGACTGCATAGAGCTCCTGAGGGAGCTGTCGGAATCCCTTATAAGGGGCTACCACCTCGCCATAGACTACGGCTACACCTCTGAGGAGATTCACCGCTTTCCCGAGGGAACGGTCTTAGGCTATAAAAAGCATTCCGTCAGTG
>NZ_JBWONM010000172.1:0-5918 GCF_056450045.1 Hydrogenivirga sp. | reverse complement strand
CATAGGGATAGACAGGCTGGTGATGCTCCTGAGCGATACCGACACCATAAGGGACGTTATACTTTTCCCTCACATGAGACCTCAATGGAGCGATTAACAGAGGGGAGATGACCTTAAGGAAGAGGGTATCGGCGGAAACATAACATAGGTCAATGTAAGGAAAACAAACAGCGGGTATATTTTCTCCCACGGAGGTAGCCCGATGAGATTCATTCTTGTGAGTCAGGAAGTCTGTCCCAGATGCGATAGAGCAAAGAAGATACTTAAGGACATTCAGAGGGAGCTCCCCTTTGAGTGGGAAGAGGTTGATATGTACGAGATGCTTGATACCTTCACCTACTTGGGGATAGCGACGACGCCGGTCCTTCTAATTGACAGGGGAGACGAGGAGTACAGCAATGAGGACGTTGTCTTCATGGGTGAGCTCCCGAGGAAGTGGAGGCTCAAAGAGATAATTGAGAACTACTTGAATAATCACCGCTCCTGAAGAGCCGGGGCTTCCCTTCTGAGAACGAAGAAGAGGGCAACGGCGAGCACCATCATCAGTATGGTTGCGACCTGGTTCCAGGTAAGCCCCAGACCCGGTATTGGTGGGGTCACACCCCTGTAAAACTCAAGGGCGAACCTCTCCGCCCCGTAGAGGAGCATGTAGAGGCTGAAGACCTCTCCATCAAATCTCTTTCTCCTGAAGAGGAAGAGGAGGATGAGGAATATTAGGAAGTTGCCGACAGCCTCCATTATCTGAGTTGGGTAGAGGGGTATCCCCTGAGGGGCGACGCTCCCCGGAGGGAAGACCACGTAAAAGAAGGGGAAGTCCTTCATGAAGTGGATGCCTACGCTCACGTCTTCGGCGTTGGGGACTGGCCTGCCGTAGCAACAGCCTGCGGAGGTACACCCAAGCCTCCCTACCGCGTGGGCGAGGGCTAAGGAGGGGGCGGCAATGTCCGCAACCTTCCATAGGGGGAGGGCGTTTCTCTTCACCGCCAGAAGGGCTCCCAATATTCCCCCCGCAAGACCACCCAGGAAGCTCACCCCTCCCTTCCACAGGGCGAAGATGTCAAGGATGCCCTTTACCTCCTCAGGATGCTCCAAGAGAAAGGCTATCCTGGCTCCGACTATACCGAAGACAGCAGCGTAGATAAAGACGGACTCAGCCTTCTCCGGAGGTATCCCCTCAGAGCGGGAGAGCCTCAGAGCTAAGAAGTAAGCGAGTATAAGCCCCAGCGCTACGAGAACCCCGTAGGTTGATACCTTTATACCGAAGATTTCTATCAGCTCCGGAAACATCAGACCTCTACCTCCTCAACTATGAGTTTAACCTCAGTTCCCTCAAAGATAAAGATGATTTCTCTGAAAAAGCCCCTCTTGTCCTCCTTCTTAAGGAGGACACGGACACTCTTGTTGGTGCGTAGGTTTATAAGAGATACTTCCAGAGGCTTGCCCTCAAGGAAGGAGACTATCCTCTCATAGACCTTCCCCCTGTCCCGGAAGTAAAGGGTCCTTCCCCTGCAAAAGGAATACTCCCTGCCGTTTAGGAGCCTGCCAAAGATGAGGTCCTCTGGAGGGGCGGGGAGGAGGTAACACTTAGCCCTTATGCATACCCTGTCCCTCTCCATCTCAACGTCCCTTGTCTTTGCAATCCTCACAGTGTAGAAGTTATCGTACTTGGCAAGCATCATGGGGAACTTGAGAGGACCATACTCAAGAAGCCCGTATATCCTGAAATTGGGAGGAACATAACGTTCCCTGTACTTGAGGGCGATCTCTTCTGTAGGAGGGCAGGCTCTCTCAACCTTTGGAGCACAGGAAAAGAGGGTTGCCAGCAGGAGGAGAAGGAGGAGAGCTCTCATTCTTCCATTCTTATACGCACAGATAGGGCGTGGGCTTCAAGACCCTCAGCTTTCGCTATCACCTCTGCAAGGTCAGCCACCCTGTCAAAGCCTTCCTTAGAAACGTATATAACGGAACTTCTCTTGATGAAGTCATAAACACCCAAGGGTGAGAAGAAACGGGCAGTCCTGCCCGTTGGGAGGGTGTGGTTAGGTCCTAAGACGTAATCCCCGAGAGCCTCTGGAGCGTACCTGCCCAAGAATATCGCCCCCGCATGCCTTATATAGGGGAGCAGGGACATAGGCTCTGCGGTAACCACCTCCAAGTGCTCCGGGGCTATGAAGTTGGCCACCTCACAGGCGTGGAAGAGGTCCTCAACCACGAAGGCTGTCCCAAACCTCTCTATGGACTTCTTCGCTATCTCCCTCCTCTCAAGGGAGTCAAGCATTCGGTGAAGCTCATCCCTGACCTTCTTGGCAAAGCCTTCGGAGGGGGTAAGGAGAACTGCAGCAGCAAGCTCATCGTGTTCTGCCTGGGAAAGGAGGTCAGCGGCGACCCAGGATGGGTCAGCGGACTCATCCGCTATCACGAGTATCTCAGAAGGTCCAGCCACCATATCTATATCAACCACACCGAAGAGAAGCTTCTTTGCCAAGGCAACGTATATGTTTCCCGGACCCACTATCTTATCCACACGGGGGATGTTGTCCGTTCCGTAGGCTAAGGCTGCGACAGCCTGAGCTCCTCCCACCTGAAAGACCCTGCTCACGCCGGCTATGTAGGCTGCGGCGAGGGTGTAGCGATTTGGCTTCGGGGAGACCATCACTATCTCCTCAACGCCAGCGACAACCGCGGGCACCACATTCATAAGGACAGTTGAGGGGTAGGCTGCTTTTCCTCCCGGTACGTACACACCAACCCTCTCAAGAGGTAGAACCTTCTGTCCAAGGACTATGCCTTCCTCCTCTTTGAAGAAGGAATTCTCAAGCTGTTTCTCGTGAAAGACCCTTATCCTCTCCTCAGCTATCTCAAGGGCTTCCTTTACCTTCTCATCAAGCTCCTCATAGGCGTTTTCCAGCTCTTCGTAGGGAACTTCCAGGGTGTCTGGAGTTAGCTCAAGACCGTCAAACTTTTTAGTGTACTCAAGGAGTGCCTCGTCTCCCCTCTCCTTTACATCCCTTATTATCTCCTTTACCCTCTCCTCATACTCCTCGGTAAGGATCTCTCCCCTGCTGGCTAAGTACTTCAGCCTTTCGTCAAATCTCCACGCCTTACCCCTGAGGTCAACTATCTCCATAATCTATGGATTTTATCAGAGCAGGCTGTAGCGTAGCTGTCTCTTCTGAACAGCTCCCACCACCCCGAGGGCGAGGAAGTTCACCATCAGGTTGCTTATACCGTAGCTCACGAAGGGAAGGGGTATTCCCTTGGGAGGGAGCAGATTGACGCTCATCATGACGTTAACGACAACCGATAGGAGAATGTTGAGCGTTATCCCGAAGACTATCAGCTTTCCAAAGACATCAACGGTATCGTTAGCTATGCGAAGGAGCCTCCACACAAGTATGGTAAAGAGCATCAGGACGAACAATATCCCCGGGAAGCCAAGCTCCTCTCCGATGGTCGCCAGGACATAATCCGTATCCGCCTGAGTCAGGGGACCGAGCTTTTGGAAGCCCTTGCCATAGCCCTGACCGAGGAGCCCCCCGTTCATGAACGCCAAAAGAGACTGGATTATCTGGTAGCCACTTCCAAAGGAGTCCTCCATAGGGCTGAGCCAAACCGCTATCCTCCTGTGGGCGTAGCCACCGCTGAATAGAAACAGGAGGGACATGAAGGCTATAAAGAGCCCTGCGATGGGAAGGTAGATACGAGGATGGGTTCCACCAGCCCAGAGCATCGCCCAGGCTATGACGAGTACAAAGAGGGACATGCCCTTGTCCGGCTGGAGAAAGAGGAGGGTTGAGTGGAGCATCACGACAAAGACAGCCCACCCAAAGAACCTTAGCCTGTCAATGGAGCCCTTCCTCGCAACGTAATAGGCTATGAAGAAGATTATTATCAGCTTTGAGAGCTCAGAGGGCTGGATGCTCGTTCCCACGAGCCATCTCTCAACGGGCTTCCCCAGAGCGACCTTCTTTATTAGCACAAAGGCGAGCAGGGAGAGGGAGAAGATGACCATGCCGTAAATCACCCTCTGGTTGTTCAGCTTCTTGTAATCAAGAAGGTAAGAGGTTGCGGACATAAGGAGAAAGCCCAGCAGGAGGAAGAGGGCGAAGAGCAGAGGTCTGCGAAGGTGGGTCAGCTCCAGGTCTCCCATTATGTGGGGGGCAACCTTTACGCTAACTATTGAGAGAAGCCCCATGAGGGATAGGAGCAAGGTGGTGAAGAGCACAACCGGGTCCGGGTAGAACCGGCTGAGGCGCTCCATATCAGACTTGTCCTTCTTCTATTTCCTTTATTAGCTCAACACGCTTCGCGTGTCTTCCACCCTCAAAGGGAGCCTCAAGCCAGGCATCAACTATGGATATAGCCAGCTCCTCCCCTATCACCCTGTCTCCAAGGCAGAGGACGTTCGCATCGTTGTGGAGCCTGCTCATACGAGCCATGTATTCGTTGAAGCACAGGGCAGCCCTCACGCCCCTGAACTTGTTCGCTGTTATACACATACCTATCCCGGTCCCGCAGACGAGTATCCCCCTCTCAGCCTCCCCCCTTTGAACGGCGAGGGCAACTTCCTTTGCAAAGAGGGGGTAGTGGGTTGACTCCTTGGAGGTGGTTCCGAAGTCAAACACCTCACAGCCACGTTCAAGTAAATGCTCCTTTATCCTCTCCTTGAGCGGAAAGCCCGCATGGTCGGAGCCAATAGCCACCTTCATCCCTTCAGAGCCTCCCTCAGGAGCTGGTTTACGAGCTTTGGGTTCGCCTTACCCTTAGTTGCCTTCATAACCTGACCAACGAAGAAGCCAAGAAGCTTCTCTTCCCCCGCCTTGTACCTCTCAACCTCTTGGGGAAACTGGCTTATCACCTGCTCTATTATCTCCTTTATAGCCCCTTCATCGCTTATCTGCTTTAGACCCCGCTCCTCAACTATCTGGCTGGCACTCTTGCCCGTCTGAACCATCTCCTTTATGACCTCCTTGCCTATCTTTGTGGAAATCACCCCCTCCTTTATGAGCTTGACGAGCTGGGCAAGACCCTCGGGAGATACGGGAGACTCCTCAACGGGTATCTGCCTCTCGTTGAGCAGTCCGAGGAGGTCGTTCAGGAGCCAGTTGGCTATCAGCTTGGGCTCGTTGTAGTGCTTTACAGCCTCCTCAAAGAAGTCGCCGAGCTCCTTGTGCTGGACAAATATCTTCGCTTCATACTCGGAGATGCCGTACTGATTCAGCAGCCTCTCCAGCCTCTGGTGGGGTAGCTCGGGCATACTGCTCCTTATCTCTTCTATCCAGCTCTCCTCAAGGAGAAGGGGTTGGAGGTCTGGATCAGGGAAGTACCTGTAATCCTCAGCCTCCTCCTTAGTTCTCATAGTGTAGGTCTTACCGCTGGCAGGGTCAAAGGTCCTCGTCTCCTGCTCAATCTTTCCTCCTTCAGAGACAACCCTTATCTGCCTCTCTATCTCATACTCAAGCGCCTTCTGGACAAACCTGAAGGAGTTCACGTTCTTTATCTCAGTCCTTGTCCCGAGCTCCTGAGAGCCCTTAGGTCTTATGGATACGTTTATATCACAGCGAAGCTGTCCTTTCTCCATATCAGCCTTTGACACTCCCGTGTACCTCATTACGTTCCTGAGGTTCTCAAGGAATAGGCGCGCCTCCTCGGGAGTTCTGAGGTCTGGCTCGGTGACTATCTCCATCAGGGGTGTCCCAGCCCTGTTGAGGTCAACGTAGCTCTTTGAGCCTTCATGGATGCTTTTTCCAGCATCCTCTTCCATGTGGAGCCTTCTTATACGCACCCTTCTCTTGCTTCCATCGGGCATATCAAACTCAAGCCAGCCGTTGGTTGCGATGGGTTTCTCGTACTGAGATATCTGGTATCCCTTCGGCAGGTCGGGGTAAAAGTAGTTCTTTCTGGCGAAGATTGACTCT
>NZ_JBWONM010000171.1:0-11796 GCF_056450045.1 Hydrogenivirga sp. | reverse complement strand
GAAGCACCTCGCTGTCAACGAGGTTCTTTGAACACCCGAGGCTTATAACTCCAATCCTCATTGAGGATAATATATAGCATGGAGAGTACCCGGCAAAAGATGATGCCCAGAAGGCGGAAGGAGTCCTTTGACATCATCGTTATGGATGAAGAGAGCTTCAGAAAAGAACCGCAGAAGTACGGGAAGACCTTGAGGGTATAATAGTTCTCCCATGAAGGAGCTCAAGGATTACAACCCCCGGGAGATTGAACCGAGGTGGACGAAGTTCTGGATAGAGAGGGCTATATACCACGTTGAGAAGCCAGACAAGAGCAAGAAGTTCTCAGTTGTCATACCCCCGCCCAACGTAACGGGCTCTCTCCACATGGGACACGCTCTGAACGCCACCCTTCAGGATGTGATAGTCCGGTGGCAGAGGATGAAGGGCAGGCAGGTAGTCTGGGTTCCGGGCTTTGACCATGCAGGCATAGCTACCCAGTACGTAGTTGATAAGCAGCTCCAGAGTGAGGGCAAAAGCAGGCTTGAGCTCGGCAGGGAGGAGTTTCTAAAAAAGGTTTGGGAATGGGTTCCTAAGTCAAGGAATGCCATAAGGACCCAGCTTGAGAAGCTGGGTGTTTCGGTGGACTGGAAGAGGGAGAGGTTCACCCTTGATGAGGGCTTCTCAAGGGCTGTGAGAAAGGCTTTCAGAGAGCTTTACGAAAAGGGTCTCATATACAGGAGCCAGTACATAGTCAACTGGTGTCCCAAGGACCTCACAGCCCTATCAGACCTTGAGGTTGAGCACGAAGAAGAGAAGGGAAGGCTCTGGTACATAAGGTATCCCCTTGAGGACGGCTCTGGCTACCTGACCGTCGCCACCACGAGACCCGAGACGATGCTGGGGGATACAGCAGTTGCCGTCCATCCTGAGGACGAGAGGTATAAGGACCTCATCGGTAAAAGGCTCAGGCTCCCTCTCGTGAGCTGGAAGAGGAAGACCCTGTCGGGTGAGGAGATAGACAACCTTATTCCCGTGATCGCCGATGAGAGGGTCAAGCCCGAGTTCGGTACGGGAGCGGTAAAGGTGACCCCAGCCCACGACCCCAACGACTTTGCCATAGGGAAGGATCACGGGCTTCCCTTCGTAAAGGTTATGGACGAGACAGCCCACATGAACGAGAATGCGGGCGAGTTTGCCGGCTTGGACAGGTACGAGGCGAGAAGGAAGATAGTGGAGAGGCTTAAAGAGGAGGGTCTCCTTGAGAAGGAGGAAGAGCACCTCCACTCCGTTGGAAGGTGCTACAGATGTAAGACCGTCGTTGAACCCATGGTTTCTGAGCAGTGGTTCGTGAAGGTTTCAGACCCTGCGATAAAGGACATGGCTATAAAGGTGGTTGAAGAAGGCATAGAGGAGAGGGAGGAGAAGGAGGTATTCGTTCAGTATGCGGAGGTAGAGGGACTCACCCTCACAATACCTGTCGGCGAGGAGATAACCGGGGAGACGAGGGCTGTCGTCGTTCTGACCGAAGGGGTGAAGTTTCTCTCGGGCGTCAGGGACGGGGAGCTCGCCTACATCTACTACCACCAGGGAAGCCCTGAGATAGCTGAGCTTGCCAAGAAGCTTACCTACGAGTTTATGCAAAGACCTACCGGCGTTGACTTCCTGATAGGCGTTGAGGGAGAGATAAGCGTTGTCAGGCAGGGTGTTGAGTCCAAAATAGGCTCCGGGAGGTACCTCATAGCCTCCGAGGGCAGCAGACTGAACCTTTACAGATGGGACGATGGAGCCTACGAGTTTATGCAGGTTATTGAGAACGGTAGCTCAAGGCTTGAACCTGCACAGAAGTCTATAAAGGTCAGGGTTGAGAGGGAAAAGAGGGTGAGCGAGAAGAAGAAGCAGGTGAGCTTCATACCAGAGCAGTGGAAGAAGTTCTACCTTGACTGGATGTACAACCTCAGGGACTGGTGCATTTCAAGGCAGATATGGTGGGGTCACAGGATACCCGTCTGGTACTGTGAGGAGTGCGGAGGGGTCAACGTCTTCACCGACGACGACTTTGATAGGGCTTACGACAAGATAATATTCAACCTGCTTGCGGACGGGAAGATAGGTCAGGAGTTTACCCCTGAGGAGATAGAGGGTGTCCTCAAGTCCCCCAACTTCGTCCATCCTGAGATGACCGTCCTTGACTTCTACAAGAAGTTTGCTTTCCACAGGTACCACTCAACGGATATAGACGCCCACTCCCTAAGGCTCTTCTTCACTCAAGAGGCTAACCCTATGGCTATGCTGACTCCTGGGGTTTCCACAAGAGGTCTCTACAGGTACGACTCCAAGAGCAAGAAGTGGAGGATGGTTCTCAGATGTAAAGAGTGCGGTTCGGAGAGGCTGCGCCAGGAGGAGGACGTCCTTGATACATGGTTCTCCTCCGCTCTATGGCCCTTCGGTGTCTTTGGCTGGCCCGAGGATACGGAGGACCTCAGGAACCTATACCCGACGGACCTCCTCGTGACCGGCTTTGACATCATATTCTTCTGGGTTGCCCGTATGATCATGATGGGCACCTACTTCATGGAGGACATACCCTTTTATGATGTTTACGTCCACGCCCTTGTCAGGGATGAAAAGGGACAGAAGATGTCAAAGACTAAGGGGAACGTCATAGACCCCCTTGACATAATAGAGAAGTACGGGGCGGACGCCCTCAGGTTCACACTCGCGATCCTAACGGTTCAGGGGAGGGACATAAAGCTCTCAGAGAAGAGGTTTGAAGGCTACAAGCACTTTGCCAACAAGATATGGAACGCCACACGCTACGTTCTCATGAACACACCCGAAGACTTCGTCTCTAACATTCCCTACATGGCACCCCTCAAACCCGAGGACAAGTGGATAATGACCCGCATGAACGAGACAGCCCAGAAGGTTGATGAAGCCCTCGGAAGGTATGAGTTCTCCAAGGCAGCCCAGTCAATATACGACTTCTTCTGGTCCGACTTCTGCGACTGGTACATAGAGCTTACCAAGAGCAGGATATACGCCCCCCTGCCAGAGGGAGAAGAAGAGGAAGTCCAGAAGGAGAGAGCGAAGGTTCTCTCCGAGAGAACGACAGCCCTCTACACGCTCCACTACGTCCTTGAGAAGGCTCTCAGGATACTGCACCCCTTCATGCCTTACATAACCGAGGAGCTATGGCACAGCCTCCCGGCGAGCGACGGCGAAAGCATATCCCTGAAGGACTTTCCTCAGAGAAAGCAGGATGAGATATTCCCCGAAGAGACCCAGAGGGTTGAGAGGCTCAGGGAGATAGTGAGTGCGATAAGGTCTCTGAGGTCAGACCTCCAGATAGAGCCCTCCCGCAGGTTAAAAGCTTTCTTCAGAACGGAGGGTAAGCTCTCCAGGTCGGTCATAGAAGAGTTCAGAGATCACATCCTCAACCTCGCCAAGCTCCAGTCCTTTGAGGAGGTGGAGGAGAGACCTCCCCAGACGGTGGCTACTTTCTCAAGGGATGTGGAGATATTCCTCTCCGTTGAGGGACACGTTGACCTTGAAAGGCTCGTGGAAAGCTACGAGAAGAAGAGGGAGAAGCTCAGAGCGGAACTTGAGAGGGTCAGCAGGAAGCTCTCCAACGAGAACTTCGTAAAGAAGGCACCACCGGAGGTGGTTGAGAAAGAGAGGAGGATAAAGGAGGAGCTTGAGACCGACCTTGAGAAGGTGGAGAGGATACTGAGCGTTCTCAGGAGCTGAGGCTCTTTACAAAGCTCTCAAACTCCTCCCTGCTCACCCTTGCCCTGTAGCCGTGTCCGGGTAGAACCCACTCAAACTTGAAATCCAACAACCTCTCCATTGACCTGACGAGCTCCTTCCATGAATACCAGCAGTACTCCCTGAAGGCTACCAGCGACCTCCTTCTCCTGCTCCAGGCGAGATGGTCTCCGGTGAAGAGGAACTTCTCTCTGTAGAGGAGGACTGTATGCCCCTTCGTGTGCCCCGGAGTGGGTATGAGGAGGAAGTCCCTTCCAAAGGACACAGGCTCGTATCCCCTGAGCTTTATCTCCGCTTGAGGGACGGCGTGGGAGTCCGCCTCGTGGATTATCCTCTTTGCCGAGAACTTTTCGGCGAACCTGTTGCAGTCCGCAATATCGTCCTCATGGGTCAGAAAGATGTACTTCAGCCCTCCCCTTCTGGATATGCTCCGGACGAGATGCCCCGAGAACCTCGGTGAGTCAACGAGCCAGTTGCCCTCTCTATGCTCCACGAAGTAGCTCAGAGCTCCGTAGGACTTCCTTGAGGCGAACCCGCAGAGGTAAACCCCGTCCTCTATCGGGATTGGAAAGCTCCTGTAAACAGATTTTGGAACCTTAAGCCTTTGGGTGCCGATAGCTCCAACGGGACAGGATATCAGAGACTGAAAGGCTAAGAGGAGCTCCTCTCCCTCCGGCTGTTTAACTACGCAGGCACTATCGGCTCCATCACCGAACACCGAAGGTGCTATCTCCCTGCAGACCGAACAGTCAATGCAGGTGCTGTCAACGAAGAACTCGCCCTCTACGTTGCAGGAGAGCCTCTTTCTAAGGTCAGCCACTTTCAGCAGATCCTCGGCAGGAGCTCCCCGGAGGGAGCCTCCATTACCCTCTTCACGCCGTAAGGCGTCCTTACAACAACCCTGCTCCTGCCCCTTCCTAAAACCCTTCCTATGATGCGGGCGTCCCTTCCATGGGGATGGGACCTGAGAGCCTCAAGAACCCTGTCGGCGTCCTTCTGGGCAACGGCTATGACAACCATGCCCTCGTTGGCAAGGTGGGTGGGTTCAAAGCCCAGGAGCTCGCACAGACCTCGCACAGCTTCCTTAACCGGGATGGCGGACTCCTCAACCTCAATCTCAACCCCCGACTGCTCAGCCCACTCGTTCAGAACCGCGGCGAGACCTCCCCGGGTCGGATCCCTCATGGCATGGATCTGGGCTCCCGTTTCCAGAACGTGCCCGATAAGGTCCCAGAGGCTCTTGCAGTCGCTCTCTATCGGAATCTCAAAGTCCATACCCTCTCTCTCGGCAAGTATGCAGGCTCCGTGGTCTCCAACGCTTCCTGAAACGATTATCGCGTCACCCTCCGAGAGCCCGTGGGCTGATAGCCCTTCGCAGACTACCTCACCTATGCCGGAGGTGTTTATGAAGACCCTGTCCGCCTGTCCCCTCGGGACAACCTTCGTGTCTCCCGTCACAACCCTAACACCTGCCCTCTCAGCTTCCTGAGCCATGCTCCTGACTATCCTCTCAAGCTCTCCGTAGTCCATACCCTCCTCAATTATGAAGCTCACCGACAGGTAAAGGGGTCTTGCCCCCATAACCGACAGGTCGTTCACGGTTCCGGCGATGGCAAGCTTTCCTATGTCTCCTCCCCTGAAGAAGGGTGGGGATACGGTGAAGGAGTCTGTCGTGAAGGCTATCCTTCCCCTGACCTCAAGGAGGGCTGAGTCCTCCATCCTCTCAAGGATGGGGTTTCTTAAGTGCTTCAGGAAGAGGGACTTTATTAGCTTCTGGGTCTCCTCACCTCCGGAGCCGTGAGAAAGGAGAATTCTCTTCATAATGTATAAGTTATATTAAAGCCCATGAGAACGATTGATGTGGGCTATAAATTTGAGACGAGAAGGAGCGCAAGGGCTTACGGCAGGATAAGGCTCAAGCCCGCAACCGTAGAGCTGATAAGGGAGAACAAGCTCCCCAAGGGAAACCTCCCCGAGGCTACAAAGCTTACGGGAATATTCGGTGCAAAGAGAACAGGAGATATCCTTCCCTTCTGCCATCCCATACCCTTTGACTTCGTTGGCGTTGAGGTTAAGCTCGGCGAAGACAGGCTTGAGGTCCTCTCGGAGGTCAGGGGAACAGCAAAGACGGGTTACGAGATGGAAGCTCTAACTGCGGTAACGACAGCTCTGCTCAACGTCTACGACATGTGCAAGGGCGTTGATGATGAGATGGTTATAGAGGAGGTCAAGCTCCTTGAAAAGAGCGGGGGAAAGTCCGACTGGAGGGTCAGCCTTGAGGGTGTGTCCGCCTCGGTCCTATCGGAGTCCCCTGAGCTCAGGAGGCTTGCGGAGGGTTTCCTTTCAGAGATGGGGGCAGAGCTCTCGGGTGAGCCGGCTCTCCTCGTGAGGATAGGAAACGGATGCGGAATTGAGGAACACCTCTTCGGGCTTGAGAGCGTGATAGCCCTCTACGACTTTTCCAAGGACCCCCTCGGAGTAACCCTTGAGGTCAAGGTAGGGAGGGACAAGGAGGGAAGGCTTGTCCTCTGCCTCCCCGCTGAGGAGGGAAAGGTAAGGCGTTTCTTTGAGACCTTCGGTCCACTGCTCGGGGGACTTGTGAGATGAGATTCGTTCTCTGCATCACGGGCGCCAGCGGTGCTGTGTACGGGTACAGAGCCCTTCAGGTTCTGAGCTCCCTCGCCCACGTGGATGTCGTTGTCTCCCGTGCGGGTGGAATAGTTCTTGAGCAGGAGCTCGGCAGGTCCGTATCCGAGCTGAGGGAGGAGTTTCCCAAGGCAAACTTCTATGGAGAGAAGGATATAGCCGCTCCCATAGCGAGCGGTTCGGTGCTGACCTCTTACAGGGGTGTACTCCTGATGCCCTGCTCAATGAGCACCCTCGCGAGCGTCGCCTCCGGTGTGAATATTAACTTGATACACAGAGTGTGTGAGGTAGCCTTAAAGGAGAGGGTGAAGCTGGTGATGCTGGTAAGGGAGATGCCCTACTCAAGGGTTCACATTGAGAACATGCTAAGGGTGACAGATGCGGGTGCTGTAGTCGTTCCTGCGAGCCCGGGCTTTTACCACCGACCCAAGAGGATGGAGGACCTCGTTGACTTCGTCGTGGGAAAGGTTCTTGATCTCTTCGGTGTTGAACATCAGCTCTATAATAGGTGGAAAGGAGGGGAGGAATGAGAAGGCTTCTCTTTTTAGTTCTCTTCGTTGCCCTGTCCTTCGGTCAGGAAAAAGCTGGTGAGCTCGTAAAGAAGCAGGGGAGGGTGAAGCTCTTTAGAGAGGGTAGCCTTTCGGGGAAGATCGTACAGGAGCTCCCAGAGGACCTCTACGTCAAGGACATCCTCAAGACCGATTACAGCTCAATGGCTTTCGTCAAACTCCTCGGTGTGAACAAGCTCGTGCTCATGGAAAACAGCATCCTCTACATAGAAGGCATTGACAGGGTGAACTTTGAAGGAGGGAGAGCCCTCTTTCAGATAAGGAAGAGGGAGGAGACGAAGGGTTTGAAGGTCAGGGTAGGCTCTGTGATCATAGGGGTAAAGGGCACGAGGTTCATGGTGAGCTCCGAAGAGGGCAGAACGAGCATATTCCTGAAGGATGGTGTTCTCAGCGTTAGAAAGATGGTCGGGGAGTTCATAAGGTACAGGAAGAGGGAGGAGGAGGAGTACGAGGAGTTTAAGAGAGGGATAGAGGAAGGTATAAGGGAGGAGAGGGAGGAGTACGAGAGGTTCAAGAGGGAGACCGAGAAGGAGTTCAGGGAGTTCGTCAAGGAGTTTGAGCTCAGGTCAGGGGAGGCTGTCCTCATTGAGGGGAGCGAGGTAAGAAACATAGAGATACCGCCCGAGGTGGAGGAGGAGTTCAGGCTCCTTGATATGTTTTAATATTCTCTCCCATGACCGAGAGTCTTCTCCTTATAGGTGTTGGATTTATGGGGGGCTCCTTTGCCCTTGCCCTCAGGAGGGGCGGCTTCAAGGGGAGGATATACGGGATAGACATAAACCCCGAGAGCATTGAGAAGGCTGTCAGCCTCGGCGTTATAGAGGAGGGGAGCACAGAGCTCCGAGACATTGCCCACTTTGAACCTGATATGGTGGTGTTAGCCTCTCCCGTCAGAACCTTCAGGGGAATAGCCAAGGGCATAAAACCCTTCCTGAAGGAGGGAAGCCTTATAACGGACCTTGGGAGCGTTAAGGGTAGGCTCGTTTACGACCTTGAGTCTATTCTCGGCAGGACCTACGTTGGGAGCCACCCCATAGCGGGTACGGAAAAGTCCGGGGTTGAGCACAGCTCGGGAGAGCTCTTTGAGGACAGGAAGGTGATAGTGACACCAACGGAGAACACCGATAGAAAAGCCCTTGAGGAGACGATAGAGCTATGGAAGGTAACCGGCGGAAGGGTGGAGCTGGTGGATCCCATACTCCACGACTGGGTCTTCGGTGCGGTCTCCCACCTGCCCCACGCGGTAGCCTTCGCCCTCATAGATGCCCTGATAGAGATGTCGGGAGAGATTGACCTCTTTAGGTACCCGGGCGGTGGTTTCAAGGACTTTACCCGCATAGCTGCGAGCGACCCCGTCATGTGGAGGGACATCTTCTTGGAGAACAGGGAGAACGTCCTCAAGGCTCTGGATGTTTACCTTGCTTCCCTTGAGAAGCTCAGGACTCTTATAGAGGAGGAAAAGGAGGGGGAGCTTACGGAGTTCTTGAGAGAAGCAAAGGAGAGGAGGTTGAGCATAGAATGAAGGAGCTGAAGATAGAGAAGAAGGTCAAGAGGGTGAGGGGTGAGCTCAGGGTCCCCTCGGACAAGTCCATATCCCACAGAGCAATCATAATAGGCTCCCTCGCCCAGGGGGAGACCCTTGTTCACGACTGGCTCAGGTCTGCGGACACGGAGGCAACGCTGAACATACTGAAGGCTCTCGGAACGGAGATCCTTGAGGAGGGAGAGACCCTTCGGGTGAAGGGAACGAATTACGGCTTTACAGAACCCGGAGACGTCCTTGATGCGGGAAACTCCGGAACCACCGCGAGGCTCATCCTCGGTGTTCTATCAACTCAGCCTTTTTTCAGCGTGCTCACGGGGGACGAGAGCCTCAGAAGCAGACCCATGCTCAGGGTGGTTGAGCCCCTCAGGGAGATGGGTGCTACCCTTGACGGACGGGAGATGGGCAACAGGCTTCCTGTCAGCGTCAGGGGAGGGGAGCTGAGGGGCATATCCTTCTTCAACAAGAGGTCTTCAGCCCAGGTGAAATCCGCTCTTCTTCTGGCTGGTCTGAGGGCTGAAGGTATAACTGAGGTCCTTGAGCCCGTCCTCTCAAGGGATCATACCGAGAGGATGCTGAGCTTCTTCGGTGCTGAGGTTATAGCCCTCGCCGAGGAGAAGGGACACATCGTCAAGGTGAGGGGAGGTCAGGAGCTTCAGGGAAGGGAGGTATATTGCCCTGCGGATCCCTCCTCCGCAGCCTTCCACTGTGGGCTGACCCTTCTCGCTCCAGAGGGAGAGCTCCTTCTGAGAGATGTGCTCGTAAACCCAACGAGGGACGGCTTTTACAGGAAGCTGAGGGAGATGGGGGCGGAGGTTGTCTACGAGAGCGAGAGGGAGATCTCGGGCGAGCCGATAGCGGATGTAAGGGTAAGGAAGGGAGACAGGCTCAGGGGTGTTAAGGTTCTGCCCGAAGAGGTCCCTACCCTGATAGATGAGATTCCCATGCTCGCCGTTATCATGGCACTCGCAGAGGGAAGGTCTGAGGTCAGGGGTGCAGGAGAGCTCAGGGTAAAGGAAAGCGACAGGATAAGGGCTGTAGTCAAGAACCTCAGGAAGATGGGGGCGAGGATAGAGGAGCTTGAGGACGGCTTCGTTGTTGAGGGTGTGGAGAGGCTAAGGGGCACCCGAATTGAAACCTATGGAGACCACAGGATAGCGATGGCTTTTGCAGTAGCCGGTCTTGTGGCAGAGGGGGAGACAGTCATAGACGACGTCTCCTGCGTGGAGGTTTCCTATCCGAGCTTCTTCAGCGACCTTGAATCAATCCTTGAGTATCCTCGTTAGCCTCTTTATCGCTTCTACCTTCTCCTTCTCTCCCAGCTTAGCCTTGGCTATCGCTCTCTTCAGCGTCTCAAGGGTCGTGTCATAGATGTCTCTCTGAACGGGGTAGGGATGCCCGTCCTTCCCCCCATGGGCAAAGGAGTATCTTGCGGGGTCCTCAAAGGAAGGCTTCGCTCCGTAGATCAGCTCTGCAACGAGGGCTAAAGCCCTTATAGTCTTCGGTCCTATTCCCTTTATCCTGAGAACGTCCTCAAAGCTCTTCAGTTCCATCTCCTCAGTCTTCTTCACAGTTTCGCGGAGTCTTTTCAGGTTCAGGTCCTCAGGGCTTATGTAGTGTCTGGGAGGAAGCTCCAGCTTCCTTATCCCGTCCAGCTCCTTGAGGAGGAGCTTTCTATCGCTCAAGAGCTCTTTTATAGCTTCCTTAGAGTCCGCGGAGCTCTTGGAGGTCATATCAAGGGCTATCTTCTCATGAACCTTCTGAGCGGATATACCGCTGTGGGGTTCTTCGGTAAAGCTGACCACCCGGGAACCGAGCCAGTGGTATCTCCTGGCATACCTCTTCTCCGTGTTCATTCCCTGCTGGATCACAGCCCAATCCCCCTCTTCTGTGAAGAGTATGGTGTGGTGATAGAGCTGGTAGCCGTCCTGGAGAAGGCTGTTGTCCACCTTAGCCACGAGCCTGCTGACATCCTTCAGATCTTCGGTGTTTATGCCGAATCTATCACCCAAACGCTGAAGGTCCTCTGGAGTTCTGAGGGCTGCCTTTCCCTTCCCCCCAGCCATGAAAAGACCCACATCCCTGCCTATATCCTTCAGGGCTTCCTTTAGTGCACCGCACATGGTTGTGGTAAGACCGCTTGAATGCCAGTCAAAGCCGAGCACACAGCCCAGAGACTGGAACCAGTAAGGGTCCGAAAGCCTCTCTAAGAGGGTCCTCCTTCCATGCTCAAGAACGACGAGCTCAACTATACTCTTGGAGAGCTCAACCATGCGCCTGAAGAGCCATGGCGGAGCCTTGCCACCGTGAAGGGGTAGGTTGGCTATACCCTTCCTCATCCCTTTTAAGATAGAATATTTTCCGTTTGAATGTTAGAATCTCTCCAGCTCTTTGCCAGAGACCTCGTTGACTCCTACGGCTACCTCGGTATATTCCTCCTCTCCTTTACGGAGAGCATCCTTCAGCCTGTGCCTCCAGACCCCTTTATAGCGGGAGGGACAGCCTTCGGCCTGAACCCTCTCCTTGCAGCCCTGACCGCAACTATAGGGAGCATCCTCGGGGGGCTCACAGCCCACACGCTGGGTATGCTCCTCGGAGAGCCGGTTACAAAGAGGCTAATAGGTGAGAATTACTTCCTCAAGGGTGAGGTTCTCTTCAACAGGTTCGGTATTTGGGCTGTACTCCTTGCTGCTGTAACGCCCATACCCTTCAAGGTAGTCTGCTGGCTCGCAGGCATATTTGAGATGCCCCGGGCGACCTTCCTCCTCGCCTCTTTCCTGGGAAGGCTCCCCCGATTCTTGATAGTTGCCTACGCAGGAGATCTTATGGGCAGGCTCATAAACTTACCTTGACAGAAATAATATATATTATTATGAATCCATGTTCAGTCCCGAGTTCTTCACGAGGCTCCTCGGCTTAAGGGATGCTTACACAAAGGGGCACACCGAAAGAGGGGTGACCTACGCCTTCGCCATAGGAAGAGCCCTGGGCTTGACGGAGGAGGAGCTTAGGGAGCTTGAGATCGGAGGATACATCCACGACGTTGGGAAGATAGCTATACCCGATGTAATACTCCTCAAGCCCACCCGCCTCACCGAGAGGGAGTACGAGGTCATGAAGCTTCACGTTCAGCTCGGCTACGAGCTCGTTAAAGACATAGGTCTCCCCCAGAGGTCCTTGGAGGTGCTTCTCTACCATCAGGAGAAGTACGACGGGAGCGGATACCCCTTCGGTAAGAGAGATACCGACATACCCCTCCTTGCGAGGATATACACGGTAGCTGACTCCTTTGA
>NZ_JBWONM010000170.1:0-12779 GCF_056450045.1 Hydrogenivirga sp. | reverse complement strand
GAGCTTATACAGCACGGTATATGCTATGCGATGGTAAACCTGAGGTCTGCCATCATGCTTGAGGTTGAGTACAAGTACAACGTCAGGACGAAGGAGATAACCAAGGTCCTGAGGGAAGACAACACCTGGAAGGTCTCAACGGCGAAGAGATACTACGAGTGGGCAAGGGGTTTGTGGAGGGACATGTTCTTTTGACAAAGGCTCCCCTCACTCCCTTTTCTCTTTTTTTTTAAACTCTTTCCCCTCCGAGCCGTATAGTATAATCATGATGGGAGGGAAAGGCATGTTCAGAACAAGTATCCTCTTGGCTGTTTTCTTCCTAGTAGGAATAACCTTCTCCTTCAGGGTAACTCAGGGTATAGATGAAGCCCAGAGGGCTGTTGTAAAAGCCTACGAGGTAGGAGCAAAGGAAAAGGCTCCCTACCTATACTCAAAGACGAGGGGCTACAAGGAGGTCGCTTCAATCCTCGCCTCCGAGGCGGACGATGTGGGCTCTAAGATCTTTGCCATAAGGACTATGAACCATGCGTCAAAGGCAATAAGCGCTTCCTTCACCGGAAAGGAGGAACTGACACCGATTGAGAGCCTGCCGAAGCCAAAGGACGAGGAGAAGGCGGCTACCTTCCAGCTCGTTGACCTTAGCGATATAACCAGCAGGATAGAGTTCCTCAGGGGAAACAGGGCGCTCAAATGTTCCCCAAAGGAGCTTGGAAGGGCTGAGGCTTTCTACGATGCTCTCGTCTATGAGCTGAAGAAGGAAGAGCCTAACTCAGCCCTCATCCTGAAGTTCTACAACGAGGTAAGCACCGAGAGCAGGGTTGCGGAGAGCAAGCTCAAGGTCGCAATGGAGAATGAGCTGGAGTGTTACACCGGCAAGAAAAAGGTCTTCACACCTCCTCCCGAAGAGAAGCCCAAAGAGGAGGTGAAGGAGGAAAAGCCCAAAAAAGAGCCAAAGCTCGTGGAGGAGCCTCTCAAGATAACCGCGAGGATATACTTTGACTTTGACAAGTACAACATAAGGAGGGAGTATATCCCTATACTGAACGAGGTGGTCAAGACCCTCAAGAGCAACGAGTTCGTTAAAGTCAGGATAGAGGGCTTTACGGACATAATAGGGACAAAGGAGTACAACGACAGGCTCGCCCTAAAGAGGGCTGAGAGCGTAAAGAGGTACCTTGTCCAGAAGGGAGTTCCTGAGGACAAGATAGAGATCGTTGGCTTCGGCAAGGAGAGGTTTATAGCCAGCAACGAGGACAGCATAGGAAGACTCACCAACAGAAGGGTTGAGTTCATAGTCATAAAACTTCAGGAGGACTGATGCCCGATATACTTATGGGGATTGGAAAAGCCGGGCTCAAGGAGTCCGGCAACCCCGACCTTCTGGTAGTCCTTCTCCCCTACCCCTGCACAACCTCCGTTCTGTTCACCGACAACTACTTCAAGTCAGGTTCGGTCATATATTCCGAAAGGGTAGCCAAGGAGAAGGAAAGGTTCCGCGCCCTTGTGATAAACAGCGGTAACGCCAACTGCGGAACGGGGGAGGAAGGGATAATCCATGCCGAGATGATGGCACATCGGGTAGCTCAGCTCCTTGATATCCGCCACGACGAAGTCCTCGTCTTCTCCACAGGTGTTATAGGAAGACCTCTGCCCATAGAGGATGTGCTTAAAGCTATAGAGAGCGCCTGCTCCCTGTTGGAGCCCCTTGACTTGGAGAGGGCTTCCCAGGTGATATCAACGACCGACAGGTTTCCCAAGTTTGATTTTGTCAAGAGAGAGGGTGTAGAGACCTTTGGCTTCGCCAAAGGTGCTGGTATGATAGCCCCTTCAATGGCGACGATGCTCGCCTTCATCTTCACGACCGCCACCCTTGAACACGAAGACCTCAGAAGGCTCCATAAGGATGTTGCGGACAGAACCTTTAACTCAATAACCGTTGACGGATGCGAGAGCACCAACGACAGCTTCGTCCTCGTCTCTTTGGAGGAGGTAGTAGCTCCCGAGAGGGAGGCTGAGGATCAGCTCTTTGAGGTCTCCCAGAACCTGGCAAAGAAGATAGTTGAGGATGGAGAGGGTGCTACGAAGGTTATAAAGGTAACAGTCAAGAGGGCTACCCTTGAGATGAAGGCTAAGGAGATAGCTAAGACGGTGGCAAACTCCCTCCTTGTAAAGACAGCCATCTACGGCAGGGACCCCAACTGGGGAAGGATAGCGGCGGCTGCGGGGAGCACAGAGTTCCCAATAGACCCCTTCAAGATGAAGATTTACATGGGAAACCACCTCCTCTACGACGGCAAGCCCCACCCCAAGGCTGAGGCGGGAGCGAAGAAGTATCTTGAGGAGGAGAAGGAGGTTGAGATAATCATAGACCTCCAAGAGGGGAAAAACTCCTGGACTTACTACTCCTCCGACTTAGGTTATGAGTATGTAAAGCTGAACGCCGAGTACCATACGTGAGGTGGGCTATGAGGGGACTCCTTGAGGCTCTTCCCTTCTTCATATTCGTAGCGGTATTCCTGGCTATAGCGATGGGAGGAAACTTCCTCAAGTACTTTGGAGGTATTGCCATGATCTTTTCACCGGTGGTCGTTTTAGCGGTCCTTATAATCATCTTCCTCCTGGCAGCCATAAAGGTTGTGCCGGAGTACGAGAGGGCTGTCGTCTTCCGTCTGGGAAGGGTTATAGGTGCGAAGGGACCCGGGCTCATAATAGTTATACCCATAATAGACCGTGTTGTCAGGGTTTCCCTCAGAACCGTTACCCTGGACGTTCCCACCCAGGACATAATCACAAAGGATAACGTCTCCGTTCAGGTGGATGCTGTCGTTTACTTCAGGGTAGTTGACCCGGTTAAGGCTATAGTTGAGGTTGAGGACTACCTCTACGCCACCTCCCAGATAGCCCAGACAACCCTGAGGAGCGTCTGCGGTGAGGCGGAGCTTGATGAGCTTCTCTCAAACAGGGAGGCTATAAACCTCAAGCTTCAGGAGATAATAGACAGGCAAACTGACCCCTGGGGAGTTAAGGTAGTTGCCGTTGAGCTAAAGAAGATTGACCTGCCCGATGACCTTAGGAAGGCTATAGCGAGACAGGCTGAGGCTGAGAGGGAGAGGAGGGCTAAGATAATATCCGCTGAGGCTGAGTTCCAGGCAGCTCAGAAGCTCCTTGATGCTGCAAAGATACTCGCCACCGAGCCGATAGCCATTCAGCTCCGCTATCTTGAGACGCTCCACACCATAGGGCTGCAGAACGCCAAGACGATAATCTTCCCCTTCCCCTTTGAGCTTGCGGAGTTTATGAAGAAGAAACCCTGAGCTCAGGCGCTCAGCAGTATACTTCGCAGTTCCTCGGACTGCTTCTGCTCTCCTACCAGTCCCCTTTCGTGAACCTGTTTATCAACCCTCTTGGGCTCCAAGGTGCTCACTATGTACTCCATAGCCCTGTAAGCCTTTGCAGGGTCCCCGCAGGTGTACACGTCAACCGTTGCCAGTCCGTGCTCAGGCCAGGTGTGGATTGATATGTGGGATTCGGCTAAGAGGACAACCCCCGTCGCCCCATGGGGTTGGAACTGGTAGTAGTGGGATGAGATCTTGGTAAGGTTAGCGACCTTAACGGCGGTCTCAAGTAGGTCACGCACGTCTTCCACGCGGTCTATGCGCTCCGCGTTCACTCCGTAAAGGTCCGCTAAGATATGCAGTCCGAGGGTTTTTGCCATTTCCTATCCTCCCTTGAAAAGTTTTGGAAAAGCCTGAAAAGCATAGTGCAGCTCATAGCTGAACCTCCTTGAAAGCGAATATAAAGTATAATCTTTTTTTGTGAAAAAGACAAGGAACAGGCGGAGCCTGAGACCTACCTCCTCTCTTGTCAAGAACGCCCTCTTCAACATCTTAGGAGACATAGAAGGGCTTACCTTCCTTGACCTCTTCGCCGGCACAGGACAGATAGGCCTTGAGGCTGAAAAGAGAGGAGCCAAGGTCATATACGTTGAGAAGGACCCAAGGAGGACTATGGAGATAAAGAAGGTTGCAAAGGGTAAGGTGATAAGAGGAGACGCCCTCAGGGTTCTTGATAGGCTGGAGGACAAGCCCCACATAATCTTTGCGGATCCGCCTTACTCCTTCAAGGATTACGGCAGACTGATAGAGAAGGCTCTCAGGGTTCTGAGCCCCGGAGGTATCTTTGTCCTTGAGCACAGCAAGAGGGAGAGCTTTGGAGCTGATGAAGAGAGGGTTTACGGAGATACCGTTCTTTCCTTCTGGAGGAAGAGAGGGTGAGCAGGGCTGTCTATCCCGGAACCTTTGATCCACCGCACCTCGGGCACCTGGACATAGTGGAGAGGAGCCTAAAGCTCTTTGACCATGTTATAGTTGCGGTGGCTAAGAACCCGAGGAAGAACCTCCTCTTTACTCAGGAAGAGAGGATGGAGATGTTCAGGAGGATGGTCTCCCACTTAGGGGACAGGGTCAGCGTTAAGGGCTTTGACTCCCTTCTTGTGGACTTCATGAGGGGGGAGGGTGTTGACATAATAGTCAGGGGTGTGAGGCTCTTTACGGACTTTGAGTACGAGCTCCAGATAGCCCTCACGAACTTCAAGCTCGCCGGAGTTGAGACCGTGTTCATGATGCCCTCCCAGGACTACATCCACATAAGCTCAACAATAGTCAGGGACATCGCCTCTTACTGTGGAGAGCTCAAGGACCTCGTTCACCCCTTCGTTGAGAGGAAGCTCAGGGAGAGGTTCAGGTGTGGAGGCTGATATTTAGCCTTATAATCACACCCGCCTTGGCGGGTGTCTTTTGCATAGAGAAGGTTGAGAACGAGACCAACGAGCCCTACCTGAGCTACGCTCTGCTGAAGATGGTGGAGCGGGCTATCTTGGAGAGCGGAGGAGAGCTCTCCTGTAAAGACGGCTCAAAGAGATTGAGGGTAAGGGTCAGAGACTTCAGGGAGACGCCCTTAGCCTACAGTCCGAGCCAGCGGGTCAGCTCCTACATTCTCTCTTTATCCTTTGAGATCTCGGTAGGGGGGAGCTCCTTTTCCGTCGGAGGTAGCGTTCCTTACAGCCTGCCCACCGGAGGGCTCGGTGATGTTCCCAGAAGGAAGGCTATAGACGACCTCGTTGATAAAATATACTTTGAGGTTCTCAAGAACTTCAGGAGGTTGGAAGATGCTGATAAAGGTTGAGAGCTCCAAGCCCCTTGAAGAGGTAAGGCAGAAGCTTGAAGAGACCGCCAAGTCAAAGGGCTTTGGTGTTATGGGCACCCACGAGGTGACCAACATACTCCAGAGCAAGGGGCACCCAATAAGCTACGGCTGTGTAATAGTTGAGATATGCCAGCCCAAGGCTGCGAGCCAGGTCCTTTCTAAGAGACCTGACATATCAACCGCCATGCCCTGCAGGGTGTCTATATACGAGGAGAACGGCAAGACCGTCTTGGCGACCATATCACCCCTCCAGATGATTGAGATGTTCAACGAGCCGGAGCTCAAAGATATAGCCCAGGAGATTGAATCGGTGGTAAAGGAGATAATGGAAGAGTCAGCGAGATGAGCGACGAAGGCTATATGTCCTTGGCTTTGAGCCTCGCAAAGAGGCGTAAGGGACTTACCCATCCGAATCCCACCGTTGGATGCGTCATAGTAAAGGACGGTGAGATAGTGGGGCTTGGCTACCACGAGAGAGCCGGCTACCCCCATGCCGAGGTTGTTGCCCTTGAGCAGGCTGGAGAGAAGACAAGGGGCTCCACAGTCTACATAACCCTTGAGCCCTGCACCCACTTCAGGAGGACACCTCCCTGCACCGACGCCCTCATCAGAGCTGGTGTTAGGAAGGTCTTTGTAGCTACGAAGGACCCGAACCCTGTGGTTTCGGGTAAGGGAATAGAGAAGCTCAGGGAGGAAGGGATAGAGGTGGAGGTCGGACTGCTTGAGGAGGAGGCAAGGGAGCTCAACAGCGACTTCTTTACCTTCGTCACCCAGAAAAGGCCTTTCGTGACCCTGAAGCTCGCCCAGACCCTTGACGGGAAGATAGCCACCCTGAGGGGCGAGAGCAAGTGGATAACGAGCCTACAGAGCAGGAAGTATGCCCACAGGTTGAGGGCTGAAGCGAGCGCCGTCCTCGTGGGGATAAACACCGTCATCAGGGACAACCCATCCCTAACTGTAAGGCACTTCCCCTTTGAGAGACAACCCCTCAGGATAGTGATAGACCCTGAGCTTGAGATTCCGATTGACTCAAACCTCGTCTCCGACGGAGAGGCTCAGACCCTCGTGGTCTTCACGAGAAGGAACCCACCTAAGGAGAGGGAGCTGGAGGAGAGAGGGGTTGCCCTCCTCTTCATGGAAAGGATAGAGCTCAGGGACCTCCTCGTTGAGCTCGCCCACAGGGAGGTTGTGCACCTCCTCGTTGAGGGAGGAGCCTTTACGGTGAGCTCCTTCCTGAGGGAAGGTCTGTGGGACAGGCTCGTCCTCTTCCAGGCTCCAAAGATACTCGGCGATGGTCTCACCCTCGGCAACCTCGGTATTGAAGGCATTGAAAGTGCCCTCAGGGTAAAGCTGGTAAAGGAACTCAGTATAAAGGAAGACAGGGTCTTTGAATACCGTAGGGAGGAGGAGAGCGCCGGTCTCAGGTGGTAGACTCAGACTATATCCTCAATGGGCTTTCCCCTCGCCTCAACACCGAAGGCTCCCCAAAGCAGGTAGGCAACCACTCCCACCATCCAGAGGGCAAAGAGCCCGTATATCCCATACTCGTAACCAGCCTGGGATACAGAGATTAGGATAGGTGGAGCTAAGACACCCCCCAGCCTGCCTACTATTGATATCAATCCTATGGCGGTCGCCCTTATGTGGGAGGGGAATATCTCCATAGCGCTGACGTAAGCTACGCTTGCAAAGGAGAAGGCTACAAAGGAGTAGATTGCGAAGGCTACGTAGAAGTTATCAAGCCAGAGGAGGGCTAAGGTGCTGAGGGCGGACAGGATTCCAACACCTAGACCGGTAGCCTTTCTGCCCAAGATGTCTGAGAATATAGCAACGACCACCCCACCAAAGAAACCTCCCACACTGCCTAAGAGGAAAAAGGTGGGTATCTCTCTGTCATCAACACCCATGGCTGGAGCGATGCTTATGGGAAGGAGGGAAACCAGTCCGTAGTAAGTTGTGAGTATGGTAAGGCTCAGGGAGCTTGCGAAGAGGAACCTCCACTTGTAGTTCCCGATTATTAGCCTGAGACCCTCAAGGAGTCCGCCTTCAAAGACGGGGATTGAACAGCTCTCAACCCTTCTTTCCACCCCCGCCTCCCTCTCAAGCTCCCTCACTACCCTCTCCGCTTCCTCCTCCATACCCTTTGACAGGAGCCACCTTGGAGACTCGGGGACGCTCCTCCTTACCCAGATTATCAGAAGGGCTATGACCCCTCCCAGAAAGAAGGCTAACCTCCAGCCCCATTCGGGAGGCAGGTTCTTCAGAAGAGCGAGGGCTGTAAGGGACGCCAAGATGCTTCCCACGTTCCAGGAAGCCACAACAAAGCCATCTACCTTACCCCTGTGCCTTGCGGGCACGAACTCGTCTATCGCCGAGTGGATAGCTGCAAACTCACCCCCTATCCCTGCTCCGGCGACTATCCTGAGGGCGAAGGCGCTGTAAAAGTCCCAGGCAAAGCCTGTTAGGAATGTGCCCAAGGAATAAAGGAGTAGGGTAATTATGAAGACCCTCTTCCTCCCGTACCTGTCTGCGAGGTATCCAAAGAGAAAGGAGCCCCCTATAGCACCCAGCAGGAATCCGCTTATGACGAGGGAGCTCTCCACAGGGGTCAGCCCGAGAGAGGACTTCATGCTCCCGAGGACATTTCCGACGATAACTACCTCAAAGGCGTCAAGTATCCAGGTTATCCCGAGGGCTATGAGGAACTTCGTGTGGAAGTTGCTCCAGGGGAGGGCATCAAGCCTGCAGGTTATGTCCGTCTCTATCAGCCTCATACGAAACCCTATGCTAATATATTTCCCATGCCCTATGTCAACGTTAAGGTTGCCGGGAAGCTGACAAGGGAACAGAAGGCTAAGATAGTTGAGGGCATAACTAAGCTACTTCAGGACGTTGCCAACAAACCACCCTCCGCCACCTACGTTGTCATTGAGGAGATAGACAGAGAGAACTGGGGGAAGGAGGGTAAGCTCCTCTCAGACGGGGGCTGATGGGAAAGCTCTACGTTGTACCCACCCCTATAGGAAATCTCAGAGATATAACCCTGAGGTCCCTTGACGTCCTTAGAGAGGTAGATACAATCCTGTGCGAGGACACCCGAAGAACTAGGATACTTCTGAACCACTACGAGATAAAGGGGAAGAGGCTGATACCCTATTACGAGCCAAAGGAGGAGAGGCAGATACCGAAGGTGATTGAGCTCCTTCGCAAAGAGGACGTCGCCCTCGTATCGGATGCGGGTATGCCTGCCATATCGGACCCAGGCTACAGGCTCATAAGGAGGTGTATAGAGGAGGGGATAGAGGTTGAGGTTCTCCCCGGACCATCCGCCCTCATCACAGCCATCGTCGGCTCTGGTCTTCCCACCGACAGGTTTCTCTTCGCCGGCTTCCCGCCCAAGAAGGGAACGAGGAGCTTCTTTGAGGAGCTCGCCCAGTGTAGAGACTCAACGATAGTGATATACGAGTCTCCAAAAAGGCTCCTGAAGACTCTGAACCTTATCAGAGAGACCTTCGGTGAGGTTTTCCTCTCCGTTGCCAGGGAGATAAGCAAGGTGCACGAGGAGTATATACGGGGCACTGTGTCTCAAGTCGTTGAAGAGCTTGCATCAAGGGGTAATATTAAAGGGGAGGTGGTTGTAGTATTCAGCCGAAAGCGGTGATTTACGTCTTTATAGTTGCGGTCTCAATCCTCGTTACCCTCTTCGCCTCTTACGTTCACCACAGATTTATTCTCCGTATTGATACTACCGATGTCAGACACTATATAGTCCCCTTCGGAGTTGGTCTCCTCTTCGGGGTTCTCCTCTCCCTCCTTCACCACCTCTACTCCTCTCTGAAGGATAAGGAGAGGCTTTTGCAGGAGATGGCTACCACCGACCCCCTCACGGGCTTGCCCAACAGGAGGATGCTCCTTGACCTTCTCAGGATTGAGCTTGAGAGGGCTAAGAGGAAGGCAACGCCCCTTTCCATCGCAATAATTGATGTTGATGACTTCAAGCAGATAAACGATACCTACGGACACCTCGTCGGAGACGAGGTCCTTAAAGAGATAGCCCATACCCTCAAGAAAAACTTGAGGTCAACGGATATAGTGGGCAGGTTCTGTGGTGAGGAGTTCATAGTCATAATGCCCGAAACGGATCTCAACACAGCGGTCAAGGTTATGGAGAGGTTAAGACGTGCCATAGGAGAAGCCTACTTTGAGCCTGTGGGTAGTGTGAGCGTGAGCATAGGTGTCTCCGAGCTCAGCTCGGGTGAAGATATGGATGAGCTTATAAGGAGGGCTGACGAGAACCTTTACAGAGCAAAGAGGGAGGGGAAGAACAGGGTCGTTGCCGATTAACCCGCCTTACTTCCTTCCTTCTCTTCCTCCTTGACCTCCTGAGCCTTCACCTCTTTTACCTTCTTCTCCTCCTCAACCTCTATCTCGCCCGAGAGGGCTTTCTTGAAGTTTCTTATGCCTGCTCCGAGAGCCTTCCCAGCCTCGGGAAGCCTTGAGGCACCGAAAAGGACGAAGACTATCGCAAGGATTACAAGGAGCTCCGGTATCGTAGGCATGTGAAACATTCTCTAACCTCCTCTATTTAATATAACCTCTCAGCAGCACCTTATCCACTCCAAAGGGGAGCTCTTCATACCCATCCTTCTGTGCCACGCGTGGAACTCGGCAAGGAGCTCGGGATAAGCCTCAAGGAAGAAGAGCTTGTAGGGATTCGGAAGCCCAAAGTAGTCGGAGAAAAGAAAGAAGAGGAATACCTCGTCCAGCTTCCGAGCCTCCCGGCGAAACTCCTGACCGAACTTGAGCCTGTAAAACTCCCTTAAGACCTCCGACAGCTTCAAGCCTCAGCCTCCATGCTTTCCGTCCTGACCGCCTTTATGGACTCAAGGATGATAGCCACCTCAAGCAGGAGTATAAGCCCGCTTACCGAGGCGAGGAGGTAGTCCCCCTTCAGGGCGTTGCTCACCGTGTTTATGAACATAGCCACCGAGGTTATGAGCAGAACGAGAAGGAGGGGAACGAGTACGGGCATAGTCGGCTTTCCAACCCTCCTTAGGTAGAGGTAGGTAACGAGAAGGGCGAGCCCAGCCAGGAGCTGGTTGGCGGCACCGAAGATGGGCCAAAGCAGGAGCCCTCCCTTTCCGCCCTCCTTGGCGAGGACGAGGGCCATTGAGCTGAGGACCGCAACAAGGGAGGCTGTCCAGGCGTTCTTAAGAGGGTTGATGGAGTATATCTGCCCGAGTTCGTTGAGTATGTAACGCTGTATTCTAACGCTCGTGTCCATCGTTGTTGCTGCAAAAAGGACTATCAGGGTGGCTATGAGTGTTCTTGAAAGCTCCGCATCAATACCCAAGGAAGATATCAGGTTTGCCCCTCCCTCAACAACAGCCGGGACTGCGGACTTCTTTATTGAAGCCCAGGAGGAGTAAAGCTCCGAAAACCTGCCCGCCGAAACCATGGCTATACCTGCGGTGCAGGCGATTATCACCGCCACAGCGAGGGAACTCTCTCCAAGAAACCCGAGGTAGCCGACGGTTCTCGCATCGCTCTCTCTGGAGAGCTGTTTTGAGGATGTTCCCGAGGAAACGAGGGCATGAAACCCGCTCAAAGCCCCGCAGGCTATCGTGATGAACAGGAAGGGAAATATGGGTGGTGCCCCCTCAGGAGAGAGGTTTACCGCCGGAGCCATCACCTTTGGGTTCGCAAAGAGAGCCCCTATGTACATGAGTATCAGGAGCACTATGACCTGAAGACCGTTCAGGAAGTCTCTTGGCTGGAGCAGTAGCCAGACGGGGAGGGAGGAAGCGAAGAAGGTATAGGTGAAGAGTATCACTATCCAGAGCATTATTGGGCTTACACCGAGGGCGCCGGAAAGGGGTGATATATCAAGGGGATATACCTTGCCTATGAACATGGAAGCATAAAGGATGGCGAGGAAGAATAGGGTAGGTATGAGGAAGTTAACCCTCAGCCTGTAGACGCTGTAGCCGAAGATTATAGCGAGGGGGACTATTGTCCAGGCGGGGATGACGCTTGAGGGGAACTTCGTAAACAGGAGGGCGATGACGTAGGCAAAGACCGCATTCACGAGCACAGCGAGGGCTAGTATCAGGAGGAGAAACAGAACCCTTGCCCTCTCACCTGCGTACTCACCAAGTATCGTCCCTATTGACCTTCCCTTGTGCCTTATGGAGGTAACGAGGGCTCCAAAGTCGTGAACCGCCCCTATGAAAACCGCTCCTAAAACAACCCAGAGCACCGCAGGAAGCCACCCCCATATCACCGCTATCGCCGGACCAACTATGGGACCCGCACCGGTTATGGAGGTGAAGTGGTGACCGAGGAGTATCCACTTGTTGGTGGGAACGTAGTCAACGCCGTCCTCAAGCTTCCTTGCAGGAGTTTCCCTGCTGTCGTCTAAGGAAAATACCCTCTGGGCGAGGTACCTTGAGTAGATGAAGTATCCAAAGAGGTACATAAGCAGTGCGAAGAGGATTATCCCCACAGCGCTCATGTTAATGATTATAAGACCTTATTCCCTAACCCTGTTTTATATTAAAGTTTATGAATATCCTAATAATCGGAAGCGGTGCTATAGGACTCTCAGCAGCCTTTGAGCTCGCTTTAGCAGGGCACTCCGTCAGGGTTGTTACGAGAAACTACGAAGAGGGAACCTCCTGGGTAGCAGGGGGCATGCTCGCTCCCTTCTCTGAGGGCTTGGTGGGAGACCTCCTCTCCTTCTCCGTAGAGAGCCTGAAGCTCTATCCCGACTTCATCCGCAGGCTTGAGGATGTATCACGCATGAAGATATACTTCAACCGTAAGGGTATCCTCAGGATAACCATGGACGAGGAAGAGCATAGAGAGGTCGGGAGATTAGCCAAAGAGTACGCCCGTACGGGCGTTGATGTTGAGGAGTTAGATTCTCAGGAGCTCAGGAAGAGAAAGCCCTTCCTGTCCGAAGAGCCCTTCGGAGCCTTCCTCTTCAGGGATGAGGGTAACGTGGATGCAGAAAAGCTAATGGACGCCCTCTTACTCGGGTGTGAGAACCTCGGTGTAAAGATACATATAGACGAGATAACTGAGATAGAGAAGAGGGACGGGAGGGTTGAGTCCGTGAAGGGCTACAGGGACACCTACAGGGCTGACTTCTACGTGTTCACCACAGGAGCCTGGAGCAAGAGCCTCCTGAAGCTCCCTGTATTCCCGGTAAAGGGACAGATACTCAAGGTGAAGGGGATTGAGCTTGAGAGGGTGCTCTACTCAAGGGTCGCCTACATAATACCCAAGGAGAACTACCTCCTAATCGGAGCTACCTCCGAGGATGCGGGCTTTGACAGCAGGGCTACTCTGGGGGGTGTTAAGACTCTAACTGAGGGTGCGCTCAGGCTCCTTCCCTCTCTTGGAGATGTTGAGTTTCTCGGCGTTAGGGTGGGCTTCAGACCCGGCACACCCGACGAGGCACCCATCTTTGAAGCTGGAGATAACTACTTTGTCTGCGTGGGGCACTACAGGAACGGCATACTCTGGACACCGGCGAGCGCCCATACTATCCTCTCCTATGTTGAGAGGGG
>NZ_JBWONM010000169.1:0-8769 GCF_056450045.1 Hydrogenivirga sp. | reverse complement strand
CTCCTCTTTCCCACCCTCCTCATAAGGGCGTTCACCCTTGCCACGAGCTCCCTCACCGAGAAGGGCTTGGTTATGTAGTCGTCCGCACCGAGCTCAAATCCCCTCAGCCTATCCTCCTCCCCCACCTTGGCGGTGAGGAATATGAGGGGAAGGTCTGCAAGGTCAGGCCTGTTCTTGAGGAAGCGGGCTATTCTGAAACCGTCAAAGTCAGGGAGCATGATGTCAAGTATAACGAGGTCCGGCTTCTCCCTATCAAGGGCGGAGTAAAAATCGGTAGCCCTCTGAAAGCTCCTGACCTCATAACCCTCCCTACTGAGGCTCTGGGCTACCACAAAGGCGATATCCTCATCGTCCTCAACGAGAAAGACCTTTGGCATACCTATAAATGTATTCTTGCCCATGTTAAGTTTAGGTTAACAGAGCCTTAACACCTCGCTAACGAAAGCTTAACGAAATATAGAGACCATATACACAGAGAATGAAAGAAGCATCCCAGATCCTCAAACCCACAAACCTCTTCGCTGGCTCTGTGAAAGCCATCATGTGGTTCATCCTATCCTTAGAGCTGATAAAGATACTTCTCTACACGCTTGAAGATTTCCCAAGGTTGCTCTTTTCCGAGAGCCATAGCTACAGTCTGATAGTTAAGGTTCTAAACCTCCTCGTGCTTTATGAGATACTGATCACCCTCACAAGTGCCTTTGAACTGAGAAGGATAAAGCTAACCTATGTGGTTGATACAGCGGTAATATTCTTTATAAGGGAGCTCGTAGTTCTGACCTTCAGCAGAAAGGAGATAGACCTGCAACCTACATTGGCTTACGTAGGGATAATCTTAAGCCTCGGTGTTTTAAGGGTAATTGCCGTCAGGTTCTCTCCACCCCAGTAAGACCCTCAACCGGTATCCTGCCCTCGTAGATGGCCTTGCCGACGACGACGCCTTCAACAACCCCCATCAGCCTCCTTACATCCTCAACAGAGGACACACCGCCCGAAGCCAAGAGGGGCTTTCTTATGTGCCTCTTTATCTCAAGGTAGGGAGTGGGATCAACACCCGAGAGGCTCCCGTCCCTCTCTATTATCGTGTATAGGTATCCCCATATAGGCTTACTATCGTAAAGCTCCGCCATCTCCTCAGGCCTCAGGGAGCTCTCCTCCTTCCAGCCCCCTATGGCTACCTTCCCTCCTTTTGAGTCTATTGAGAGGATAACCCTGCCCGGGAAGTCCTTCAGCAGTTTGGTAAATCCCTCGGGGTCCTTCACAGCCATCGTTCCCACAACAACGAAGTCCATACCCTCTTCAAAGAGCATCTTGGCAGTATCGTAACTCCTGATACCTCCCCCGACCTCAATCTCACCCCCAAAGACCTCCCTTACAGCCCTTATGTGGTCCATATTTTTCAGGACACCCTCACGGGCGCCGTCAAGGTCAACGACGTGTATCCTCTTAAAGCCCGCTCTATCGTATATACGGGCGAGCTCAACGGGAGAATAGGGGTACTCCTTGGACCTCTCAAACTCCCCTCTGAAAAGGCGGACGACCTTACCTCCCTTTATATCTACAGCAGGTATAACGAACTCTCTTATATCCATCTATAATATTCTACGCCATGATTAGGCTCCTTTCCCTCCTCCTGTTGCTCTTGGGACTGGCTATGGCTCAGGAGAGCCTCAGCAGGTACTACCTCGTTGAGAGGGTCTTCCTCATGCCCTTCGTGTTCAAGTATTCAGAGGAGCTCGGTCTTGACGAGGAGCAGATGAAGAAGATAGAGGAGTTCGTTAAGAGCAACGAGGGGGAGGTGGAGAGAAACAGGAAGATACTTGAGTACCTGAGCAGGAAGGCAAAGCTGATGATACTTGAGGGAAGAAAGGAAAAGGAGATAAGGGAAGTCCTGGCGGATATAGCCTCGGTTAAGCTTGAGATGTCAATCCTGAACGCAAGGAGCGTGAGGTTCCTAAAGGAAACCCTTACACCTCAGCAGTTTGAAAAGCTCAAGAACATAGTCCTCATAAGGCTCTTTGAAGCTCAGCAGTGAGGGTAAAGCTCTCTTACCTTACAAACAGGGGAAGGGTGAGAGACAGGAATGAGGACTCCCTCCTTATACTGGAGGAAGTTGTAAGCGGTACATCAATGGATGCTCCCCAGACAAGGGAGATTGAACTTGAGAGGGGCATCTTCGCTGTTGCGGACGGGATGGGTGGTCTTCCCTGCGGAGAGAAGGCAAGCGCCCTCGTTCTGGAGTGTCTCAGAGGGAGGTTTGCTCCCTCCTGTGAAGAGGTTGATCTCCTTCTTAGGGAGTGTAAGGCGGAGCTTGACTCCTTCGTAAGAAGTACGGGAAGGTGTGCGGGGATGGGAACGGCTATAGCTGGTATCTTCCTGCATCGGGTTGGGTGCGTTGTATTTAACGTGGGAGACTGTAGGGTCTACAGGCTCAGGAAAGGAGTTCAGAGGCTCACGAGGGACCACACTGAGGCTTACGAGCTTTACGAGAGGGGCTACATAGATGAGGAGGAGCTAAGAAGCCATCCCTACAGAAATATACTCACCTCAGCCCTTCTGGGCGTTCCTGGGGAAGGCTTTGAGCTCCACTGCCTACAGACCGATGTCCTCGCGGGGGACACCTACTTGGTGTGCTCGGATGGGCTATGGGAGGTCTTTTCCCAAGGGGAGCTCGGTCTCATCATGGGCATGGACATTGAGGAAGCTGGGAAGCTTCTATTCAGAAAGTCCTACCTTGAGGGGAGGGACAATGTGAGCTTCATAATCCTCAGAGTTCTCTCTGCAGGATGAAGTCAACCATCCTGAGTATCTCGTCTCTGTAAGTACTCTCAGGAAAACTCGTAAGGAGCTCCTTTGCCACGGAGAGCTCTCTGAGAGCCCTCTCCCTCGTTCTCTGGGCTCCCCCAAGCCTTACGACCTTCTCTCTTAGCCTCTCAACCCTCTCAGGGGGAGGGCTTACTTCCCTCAGGAGCTCCTCAACCTCTCTCTTGTCAAGGTTTTCAAGGACAGAGAGGAGAGGATAGGTTGTCTTCCCTTCCCTAAGGTCGTTCCCCACGGGCTTGCCTGTTTTGTTGGAATCTCCAACGTAATCAAGGAGGTCGTCCACGAGCTGGAAGGCTCTCCCTATCCTGAGACCTATCTCGTAGAGCTTTTCGCTATCTTCACATCCTCCCGCCAGACCCCCCACCGCAACGCAGGCACCGAAGAGCACACCCGTCTTCCCGTCTATTATCCTGAAGTACTCCTCCTCGTCTATCAGCTCTCCAACCCTGCTGAGTTCAAGGACCTGAGCCTCAGCCATATCCATGACAGCCTTACTGACTATCTTTATCATCTCAATGTTTCCGTACGTTGAAAAGAGGTGAAGGGCTTTTGCATACATGTAGTCACCCGTAAGTATCACCACATCGTTTCCGAAGACAAGGTTCGCCGAATCCCTGCCCCTCCTCTTCTTTGCTCCGTCAACCACATCGTCGTGGAGTAGGGAGGCAGCGTGTATGTACTCAAGACCGACACCGAGGGGTAGAGCCTTCTCGGGGTCTCCCCCGCACATACCGCAGGAGAGCATGGTTATGAGAGGTCTAAGCCTCTTTCCTCCTCCCTCTATAAGGTAGCGCCCCGCTTCAAGGACAAGGCGCACCTTGGGGTTTAACTCCTCAAGAAGCCTCTTCTCAACTATGTCCAAGAGCAGCATCTCTTCCAACGTGCCCGGCGGGACTTGAACCCGCGACCCCGGGGTCCGGAGCCCCGTGCTCTATCCATCTGAGCTACGGGCACTGATTATTTTATGATAACCTCGTACTCCGCCTTCTTTAAAGATTTAAGCTCCTGGGGTAGCCTTTCAAGGTCCTCCATCAGCCTTTCCCTTATCTCCTCCAGTGAAGGGAGTGCTTCTGTTAGCCTTCCTTCCCTAACCACCTCCCTTACGAGCCTCTCCCCATCCGCCTCCTCCCAGTAGGGAACGACCTCGTCGTGGTCCAAGATGCCGTCTCTGTAAAACCTGAAGACCTGCCTCTTGAAGGGGAAGGTCCTCTTCCCTGGGCTCGTCTTGAACTTGGGCTTTCCCTCGTACTCCACCAGCTTGTAAGCCATATCAAGATAGGGAGCATCCGCAGAGGTTATGAACTTCGTACCCACGCCGAAGGCGTCTATCGGACAACCCTGAGAAAGCCACTCATCTATCTTGTACTCATCAACACCCCCGCTGACTATTATCCTCACGTCCTTCAGCCCAGCCTCATCAAGTATCCTCCTCACCTCCCTTGATAGGCTCTTTATATCTCCGCTGTCAAGCCTGACCCCGACCGCCCTTATCCCCCTCTTTGCAAGCTCCACGGTCTTCTTGGCTGCCTCAATCGTATCGTAGGTGTCAAGGAGGAAGACGGCGTTCTGGGGAAAGCTCTTGGCAAAGGCGGCGAAAGCCTCTTCTTCCCTGTCAAAGACCATTATGTAGGAGTGGGCAACCGTTCCGAAGACAGGTATGCCGAACCTTCTGCCAGCCTCAAGGTTTGAGGTACCGGCAAAGCCGGTTATGTAGGAAGCCCTCGCTGCGTAGATACCAGCCTCAAGTCCGTGAGCCCTCCTGAAGCCAAAGTCTACGAGACTCTTCCCCCTTGAGACGAGGTAGCTCCTGACAGCCTTCGCAGCTATTACGGTCTGGAGGTGGATGACGTTTATGACCAGGGTCTCAAGTATCTGGACATCGGGCAGGGGACCCTCAACCTGGACTATCGGTTCGTTCTGGAAGACAACCCTGCCCTCGGGGATGGCGTAGATGTTTCCCCTGAACTCATACTCCCTCAGGTAATCAAGGAAGCTGTCGGAGAACTTTCCGAGACCCTTCAGGTAGCGGAGCTCCTCATCACCAAACCTGAAGCTCTCTATCCTTTCAAGGAGGGTCTCAAGACCGCAGGAGACAAGAAAGTTCCTGTTTTCGGGGAGCTTTCTCACGAAGAGGCTGAAGACGGCGTTCCCCGTCTTTCCGTGCTCAAGGTAGCTCTGAGCCATGGTGAGCTCGTAGAGGTCTGTGCAGAGTCCGAGCTTTTCCATGGGAGTTATTTTAACCTCTTGTAAATTAAGGGGTTTAAACTTATCCTTATAATCTGAAAAGGAGGTTGAAAATGGAAAGGAAAGAGGAAATCAAGGAAGAGCTCGTTGAAGTGAAAGAGGAACTGAAGAAGGAAGAGGAGGAGGTTAAGCAGCTCAAGGACAGGATAAAGGAGCTGGAGGAGAAGGTCAAGAAGCTTGAGAACGTGGCGAAGAGCTCAAACATAAGGTCCGCCGAGCTCCAGAGAGAGCTTGACTACATGAAGGAGCGCTACAGGAGGGACCTTGAGGAGCAGAGGAAGTACGGTTACGAGAAGCTCGCCTTGGACATCCTCCAGATACTTGACAACTTTGAGAGGGCTCTTGAGGCTGCCACGATAACGAGGGATTTTGACTCCCTGCTCAAGGGTGTGGAGCTTATATACTCCGAGCTCAAGAAGATACTTGAGAAGTACGATATACGTGAGATAGATATTGAGGGAAAGGAGTTTGACCCCTACCTTGCGGAGGCTGTGGAGACTATGCCCACCGGTGAATATCCGCCTAACACGGTGGTGAAGGTTCTCCAGAAGGGCTACAGATTGCACGACAAGGTTATAAGACCTGCAAGGGTTGTGGTGTCGGTCTCTGAGGAGGAGATAACCTGATGGAGCTTAGATTCAAGGACTTTCACAGAAAGATGGCTCCCTTCAAGGACGAGAGCATGGAGGAGCTCCTTGAGGAGCAGGTGAATCAGTGGATAAGGCTTAACAGGGTCAAGGTGGTAAACGTTGAGACCCTCTGGCAGAGGAACTCCCACGTGTCCGCCGGTGTAAGGGTGTGGTATGTGGTCGGTGAAGAGGAATGAAGAGGGCGGGCATTTTCATAGACGGGAACAACCTCTACTTTATCCAGAAGAACTTCCTGAACGCGAGGATAGACATAGTCAAGTTCGTTGAGTACTTCAAGAAGTTCTACAGCATCTACAATGTCTTCTTCTACCTCTCCTACAGGGAGGAGGACGACAGGCAGGAGAAGTTTTACAAGATGCTAGCCTTCAGCGGGGTAACCGTCGTAAGGAAGCCTCTAAAGCACCTTCCCGATGGGAGCTTCAAGGGAAACCTTGACGTTGACATCACCATTGATATGCTCCTTACCAAGGACAACTACGATGTCGCCATCCTCTGTTCCGGAGACAGCGACTTTGAGAAGCTCATAAACGTTCTCAGGTCCTTTGGGAAGGAGGTGATATGCGTCTCAACTCGGGACAGCTCCTCAATTGAGGTGGTGAACGCTGCCGACAGGTACATAGACCTGAAGGAGATTCTGGACGAGATAAAGCTGGAGGAAGCCCTCCGATGAAGAGACCCAACATACTCCCTTTTGAGAGGCTCCTTACCTTTGAAGAGTCAAACACGCTCAAGAGGTGTATCAAAGCCACGGAGGTTTTTGAGCGCTGGGGCTACGACTATCTCAAGCTTCCCGCCTTTGAACGCTATGAGGTTCAGGAGAGAGCCCTCGGTGAAAGGGCTAAGGAGGCTATAGTACTGAAAGACGTTGAGGGTGGTGAGCTGATAAGCCTCAGGGCTGACTTCACCGCTCAGGTCGTGAGGAGTGTGAGCTTCTTCAAGGTGTGGCACTTTCCCCTGAGGGTTTACTACTTTGGTACCCTCTTCAGGACGGGAAGGAGGACCTGTGAGAGCTTCCATGCAGGTATTGAGCTCCTGGGCGTGGGCGACGTGGAGGGGGACGCCGAGGTCATAGCTTCCCTCAGCGACTACCTCAGGGAAATAGGTCTCAAGGACACGGTCGTCAGCATAGGGCACGTGAACATAGTGGGGAAGATACTCTCTAAGGTTGAGGAGGAGAGAAGGTATCAGGTAAGGGAAGCCTTCAGGGAAAAGAACCTCACACTCTTGAGAAAGACCTTCGGTGAGGGCTACAAATCCAGGCTGCCCCTTATGCAGGGAAAGGAAGAGGCTCTATCCCTCCTGAGCGAGCTTGACCTTGAGGAGGAGAGGAGAGAGCTGGAAAAGCTGGGCGAGCTCCTCACCCAGGCTGGGGTTGAGTTTATATACGACCTCTCAGAGGTTAGAGAGTTCCCATACTACACCGGCATAGTCTTTGAGTTCTTCCATCCATCACTCGGTTCGCCCGTTGCCGGCGGTGGAAGGTACAACGCTCTGCCCGAGCTCTACGGTGCCTCCTTCCCCGCTACCGGTGGGACGGTTTACCTTGATACCCTACTGCCTTTGCTGGAGCACGGGAGAGAGGAGAAGGATTTCTTCGTAATTGATATGTCCGAAGATAGGAGGTTTGGCTTTAGGCTAGCCTCAACCCTGAGGGCTAAGGGCTACAAGGTTGGCAGGGACATAGTGAAGAGGTCCTTGGGGCACTCCCTTGACCACGCCTTCTCTCAAGGATACGGGAAGGCGGTCGTAGTCAGGGATGAAAAGGATGTGAGGGTCTACACAACGGTCAAAGACTACACCCTCCACACCCTAAAGGAGTTCCTGGAGCTTTTCTAAGTAGTCAAGCCTCTCCCAGGGGAACCTCTCCCTTCCGAACTGACCGTAGCAGGCTGTATCCCTGTATATGGGCTTCCTAAGGTCAAGGAACTCTATTATATCGCTCGCCCTGAGGGGGAAGACCCTCAGGACCGCCTCCTCTATCCTCTCCTTTGGCGCCTTCTCCGTACCGAAGGTCTCTATATCAAAGGCTACGGGCTCCGTAAGACCGAAGGCGTACCCTATCTGAACGACGCACTTCTCAGCCAGTCCTGCGGCAACCACGTGCTTAGCTATCATCCTCGCCATGTAAGAGCCCGAGCGGTCCGTCTTTGTTGGGTCTTTCCCCGAGAAGGCACTGCCTCCAGAGAACCCTATATCACCGTAGGCATCCGATACTATCTTCCTTCCCGTCAAGCCGGTGTCCGCCACAGGACCTCCTATAACGAACCTCCCCGTGGGATTAACCCTCACCACGGTGTCCTCCGAAAGGAGTTCTTGGGGAACCTCCTTCCTTATCACCTCCTCAACGACCATCTCCCTGAGGTTCTGGAGTGATACATCGGGGTCGTGGTGGACGTAGGCAACTATGTCCTTGACGTACTTAGGCTTCCCATCGTCGTAAACCATCGTGACGAGTACCTTCCCATCGGGTCTGAGGAAGGGAAAGCTACCCGTCTTCCTCAGGTCAGCCAACCTCCTCGTTATCCTGTGGGCTAAGGTTATAGCCCAAGGCATAAGGTTGGGAGCTTCCTCAACAGCGTAGCCGACAACTATCGCCGTGTCCCCGGCTCCTTCACCGGAGACTCCAAGGGCTATCTCGGGACTCTGTTCGTCTATGGATGTTATGACAGCGCAGGTGTCAGCGTCAAAGCCCAGCTCCGGCTTGGTGTAGCCGATGTCCTTTACCACTCCCCTCACCACCTTCGGTATATCAACAAAGCTCTCGGTTGAGAGCTCTCCTCCGACCATGACGAGCCCGGTGGTGACGAGTATCTCAAGGGATACCTTGCTGTAAGGGTCCTTCTTTATGAACTCATCAAGAAGAGCGTCCGCTATCTGATCCGCCACCTTATCGGGGTGTCCCTCGGTGACGGACTCTGCCATCCTGAGAGAGTACATACCCCTATTTTATCAGGGTTCGGTAGGTTCGTCGGGAACGGTATGGTCTATCTTCTGGTCCGGGCAGAGCCTCCTCGGTTCCCAGTCTGGGTGAACATCAGGGTCAAAGGGCTCT
>NZ_JBWONM010000168.1:0-2442 GCF_056450045.1 Hydrogenivirga sp. | reverse complement strand
GCTGGAGCACCTTCTCCCTCGGGGCACTTCTGACCTTTCCCCTTGCGAAGGGTATCACACAGAAGGTGCAGAACTTGTTACAGCCCTCCTGTACTTTAAGGAAAGGTCTTGACTCCTCAAAGTAGAGAACTGTATCAAAGCTCTTAACCTCTCCCTCCCTGAATATCTCTCCTACCACAGCCCGTTTTCTCCTCTCTTCAAGGAAGTCCTCAAGGATCTTCAGGAGCTCCCCCTTGTGGGTGTTGCCGACAACGAGGTCAACCTCTTCCAAGGAGAGGAGCTCTTCGGGCTTGACCTGGGCATAGCAACCAGTGGCTACCACTACAGCCTCAGGGTTTAGCCTCTTCGCCCTGTATATAGCCTGCCTTGAAGCCCTGTCTCCTCCGGCGGTAACCGTGCAGGTGTTTATAACGTAAACGTCAGCCGTAGCTCCGCTGTCAACCACCTCATACCCAGACTCAAGGAACCTTGAACGCATAAGGTCTGTGTCAAACTGGTTCATGCGACAGCCGAGCGTGACGAAGGATACCTTCATAAACTCAATAATATATGCCTTACACCTCCAGAGGTGAGCACAGGAGCTTCCTTAGCAGGACCGTTGCGTAGCTACCCGGAGGGAGGATGAAGCTGAGCTCAACGTAATCCCTTCCCTCTTCCAGTATCCTCATATCCCTCGGATAGACGAAGGCTCTTCTGAGGCCGTCTGTAAGGAGCTTAAGGTCGCCGACCTTCCTTCCGAGCATTTCCTCCGTTATGCCTTCCTCAGCGAGGACCTCCCTTATTATCATCTCAACCTTCCTGCTCTTTGGCTTGAACTCCTTGCCGAGGAAGGGGATCTCAAGCTCCCTTATCTCCTCAAAGACCCTCTCGTCCATCTCGGTTATGAAGGACAGCCTCCACCTCAGGAAGGGAACGGAGCAGTGCTTGAAGTACCTCACTACAAAGGTATTCAGGTACCTGTTCCAGAGGTAGCTCTGGTAAGTGAAGAGAAGCATGAGCTTTATGCTTCTCGGGAGGCTCTCAAAGGCTTCCCTGTAGCTCTTTCCCCTCATGAGCTCCTCCACCACCCTCCTCTCGGGGGCTGACCTCTGGGGCATGTGCTTGAGGAACTCCCTCCACTTTCCCCAGCTCCTGAGAAGCTCCCTTCTTCTCCTCCTGTCTTTCAGGGAGGTCAGGTAGGTCTTTAGGGCTCCCTCGTAGTCTCCTTTGAGGAGAAGCTTTGCAACGAACTCCTCGGCGTGTTTTACGGAGCCGAACCTCTGCTCCCCGAAGTAGTTCTCAAAGCCGAACCTCTCAACGAATCCCACCCTGTCCTTGAGGTAGCTGAGCTTCCGCCTCCCCACGTCTCTGACTACCACCCTGAAGAGGTTTCCCTCTATCCTCCCGATGTCCATCGGCTCGTCGGAGTAGCCGAGGAACTTGAGACTGAGTTCTTTCCCCTCTATCTCCTTTACGATGGGCGGTTTCTCAATGGAGATGTACTGCTCGGTTACAGCCTCCTTGTCCTTGAGTCCTCCGAACCTTATCCTTGAAGGCTCAACACCAAGATGCCTTGCCACCTCCTCAAGGGCTTCGTGGGTGGTCTTTCCCCTCTTTTTCAGTAGAAAGTACGCGAAGCGTCCTTCGTCTCCAAGCTCAATCTCTGTTAGCTCCTTTACGTAAAAGTCCTCTGGACGGCTCTTTATCTTCGCCATAGCTTATTATTTAAGGACAGATGGAGCTCAGAGATATCCTCTTCCTATCAGCTTTTGCGCTTCTGGGTTCCTTTCTCCTTTGGAAGGGGTTGAGGAGGAAGGGAAAAGGGGAATGCTGTCAGTAATTAACACAATCTTAAAAACGTCCGTATAAGGTGTTTATCAGGAGGTTGAAATAGCATGAAGGTTCTCAAGGTTGAAGGAAGAGAAAAGAGGGAGAGGCTGGAGAGGAAGCTCCTGAGGAAGAGAAGGGTCGTCGCCATAGTGGGGAGCGTGAAGGACATAAACACCGTGTTTGTCAGGAAGGCGGATGTCGTCATAGTGGACGAGAGCCTCGGAAAGTCCACGTCTTGATTTAAGTCCTTTCGGGAAGTATAATAAGAAATTACGCGGGGTGGAGCAGCCTGGTAGCTCGCCGGGCTCATAACCCGGAGGTCGAGGGTTCAAATCCCTCCCCCGCAACCACCACTAAAAGATTATCGCCGTGAGGAAGTAATCGGATATCAGTATGAGCATTGAGGAGGTCACGACTGAGTTCGTCGTAGCTCTTCCAACACCCTCCGTTCCACCGCGGGTATAGTATCCGAAGTAGCAGCTCACGGAGGCTATTATGAAGCCGAAGACGAAAGCCTTGTAAAGTCCTCCCACTATATCGTAGAACTCGGTCAGGTCAACCATCTTCTGCCAGTAAAGGTACTCGTTTACCTTAAAGAGCTTGGTCGCCACAAACCAGCCGCCGAACATTCCC
>NZ_JBWONM010000167.1:0-5387 GCF_056450045.1 Hydrogenivirga sp. | reverse complement strand
AACCCCGAAGCCTTCAACAAGGCACTCCTTGACTTCCTGAGGGAGGTCCTGTGAGGAGGTACATATACAGGCTGAGGGAGGACGAGCTCGGAGAGCTCCTCGCCCAAAAACCCGTCCCCGTGGAGGTCCTCAAAAGAGACGGAGAGTGGCTCACCTTTGCAGTTTACGAGCCCCTTGAAGGGATTGAACCCCTTTCCTCAGAGGAGGTTGACGAGAGCTGGAAGGACTGGAGACAGAGCTTTGGACCCGTTGAGGTTGACGACTTCCTGATAGTCCCGCCCTGGAAGAGGGTCGTATTCATAAATCCCGGAATGGCTTTCGGAACAGGCCTCCACCCGACCACCCGCCTCTGCATAAGGATGCTGAAAGAGACCCTGAAGAAGGGGGACAGCGTCCTTGATGTGGGAACGGGAAGCGGAGTCTTAGCCATAGTCTCCAAGATGCTCGGTGCGGGAAGGGTCGTAGGTATTGATATCAGTAAGGACGCCCTTCGGGCGTGTGAGGAGAACGCAAAACTGAACGGCGTTGAGATAGAGACCCTTCTCGGAAGACCCGCGGAGCTTGCCGGTAGCTTTGATGTGGTGGTAGCCAACTTAGAGCTCCCAATATTTGAGAGGGAGCTCCCGGACATACTCAGGCTCGTGGGAAGGCAGGCTATCCTCTCGGGAATATACAGGAGAGAGGAGCTCCTCAGCCTTCTGGACTTGCTCGGGCAGGAAGGCTTTCAAGCGGATAGAATATTGGAGGAAGAAGATTGGTACTGTGTAAGGGTGGGACATGCAGGGGATTAAGAAGCTAATAAGGACGGTTGTATTTCTTGCGCTCATAGGTATAGTGGGCTTTACCCTTTACAACCTCTTTTTCCTAAAACCAAAGGTTGAGGGTCTTAACTCCCTTGAAAAGCTCCCTAAGAAGAAGGAGATAAGCCTCGTAATCTCCCCCAGAGCCTACGTGGATAGGGTAAGGGTATATGCCCTTCAGGGTAGCAGGGAGGTTCTCCTCTTTGAGGGAAGCCTTCCAAAGAGAGTAAACGAGGTGAGCTTCACCTTAGAGCCGAGGAAGGCTGGCCTTAAAGATGGAGATGCTAAGGTAATCGTTGAGCTCAGGAGGTTTTACATTCTCAAGGATAGCTTTGAGGTCAGCGCAAAGGTTGACACTCAACCCCCGAGGGTTCAGCTTCTCTACGCTCCCTACGTTGTCCTTCAGGGTGGTTCCGGAGGAATAAGGGCAAAGCTCAGCGAGCCCGCGGAGCTCTTCGTTGAAGTGGGAGGCAGGAAGTTCGGCTCCTACGATGTGGGAAACGGAGTTCGTATAGCCCTCTTCGGCGTTCCCGTTGATACCTCAACGAGGGATGTGGTGAAGGTTGTTGCGATTGATGAGGTAGGCAACAGGACTGTGATACCCCTCGGAACAGGCATAAAGAGAAACCACTTCAAGTCAATGAGGATTGAGCTAAAGGGTAAAGAGAGGGTTATGACTCCGAAGCTAAAGACCATCCTCGGTGGGGACAACGAAGGACTCAGCTTTGTTGAGCTCTTTAAGAAGGTGAACGAAGAGGTCAGAAGGGAAAACGAGAGGAAGATAGCCCAGATAGGGAGCAAATCCGCAGGTCAGAGGTTCTGGAGAGGGAGGTTCCTCCAGCTCAGGAACAGCAAGGTGATATCAAGGTACGGGGAGAAGAGGACATACACCTACGGCGGTAAGGTTATAAGCAGGAGCAGACACATGGGCTACGACCTTGCCTCCGTTAAAAACGCCAAGGTTCCAGCAGCCAACAGCGGTGTAGTGGTCTTTGCGGGAGACCTTGGCATATACGGGAACACGGTGATAATAGACCACGGATACGGTCTCATGAGCCTCTACGCCCACCTTGCGGATTTCAGAGTAAAGGTGGGAGATAAGGTGAGGAAGGGACAGGTTATAGGCTATACCGACACGACTGGTCTCGCCTTCGGAGACCACCTGCACTTTGGAGTGCTCGTCGGGGGCTATGAGGTGACTCCCCTTGAATGGTGGGACAGGAAGTGGATAAGGACCAGGATAGAACCCGTCTTCTCAGACTAAGTGGCAGAGCCTGTTCAGATAGGAGAGGCTAAACCTGCCATCCTCGTAGAGCAGGAGGCTAACCCCCGTATTGTCCATGTGAACCTTCCAGAGCCTCTCAAGACCAAGCCCGAGGGAGAGACAAACTATTCCGTGAAGTGTGCCTCCATGCCCAACGACCGCTATACTCTCTTCCTCCCACCTTATAAGGTCCTCAATAAAGCCCAGTATCCTCTTCTCAAAGAGCTCCATTGACTCCTGAGTTGGGAGAGGGTTCTCAACGGGATTTTTGAGCCAGCCCACCATCATCTCCCTCTCTTGGTCAAAGAGCTCCCAGAAGTTACGCCCCTCAAGGACACCAAAGGACATCTCCCTTATCCTCTCATCAACCTCAGGCTCTATCCCCAGGACGTCTCCTATGGTAAGGGCGGTCTTGTATGCCCTCCTCTGAGGGGATGTTACTATCTTCTCTATACCTTCACCTTCAAGGAACTTAGCCACAAGCCTCGCCTGTACGAAACCTAAGGGTGTGAGGTCGCTGTCAAGCCTTCCCTGAAATATCCCCTTCTCATTGAACTCGCTCTGGGCATGCCTTATCAGGTATATCCTCTTTCTCATATGTGTCTATGTTTACTTGGAGAGTTTTCCGTGCTCAGCGCTACAAATGTGAGCGTTCCAATAACCAATATTACGGATATAACTACGAAGAGGACTAACATAACATCAAGGTTCATCTTGAAATCCTCCATAGTTTTATTGTCAGCAATGTCAGTGAGATTGCAAGTGTTAAATTGACAGCAACAGATGCATAGAATACTATTTCCTCACCTTCACTTGAAAAATTTGGATACTTCCTGAACAGGTTCGCTAGAAATGCCACTGTTCCAGCAAAGGCTATCGCAATACCTTTCCAAATTGTGTATATGAGCTCTTCCCTTTTCATATCTGCTCAAAGAGGACGTCAAGAACCTGAGCTTGTATGTCTATCTCCCAGTTCTGGTAGTGTTCGTCCTTATTGAGTATGATGACTATCCCTAAGCTCTCAAAGTAGAGCACCATCTTGGCAAGGTTAACCAGCCCGCAGACCCTTGCCGACTTGAGGTCCCTTATCTTTACCCTTGGAACGGGCTTGTCCGAATCTCTGAATACCTCCAAGAGCTCCTGCTTCACGTTGTAGTAGAGGGTCTCAAAATCACAGGACATTCCTACCTCCTCAAAGAAACTCCTTCAACACCTCAGAATCACTGAAGGGATATTTTACCCCCTCTACCTCCTGATACTCTTCATGACCCTTTCCAAGGATAGCTACGACGTCTCCTTCCCTCGCCCTCTTAATGGCTAGCCCTATAGCCTTTCTCCTGTCTGGTTCAATCAGAATCTTCCCCCTTTCCTCAACACCGCTGAGAATGTCCTCAATTATGCCAGCGGGATCCTCGTAGCGGGGGTTGTCGGAGGTCAGGACGATAAGGTCGCTCCATCTTTGGGCAGCTCTTCCCATCAGGGGTCTCTTGCCTCTGTCCCTGTTCCCACCTGCGCCCAGGACTGTTATGAGCCTGCCCTTTGTAAGCTTTCTCAGAGTTCTCAGGACGTTGTCAACGGCGTCTGGCGTGTGGGCGTAGTCAACGACTGCGTGGATGCCTTTTCTTGAAGTATAGACCTCAAACCTCCCGGGTACGTGAAGGGTGAGGAGAGCCCGCTCAACGACCTCTGGACCCATTCCCATACCGAAGGCTGTGGCTATAGCTCCCGCAAGGTTGTACGCCTGAAATTCACCCACAAGGTTAGTCCTGAAGGCGTAGCTCCTCCCCCGGAAGGAGAGCTCTATCCTTGAGCCTGTGAAGTCGGTGCTGAAGGATGTAATCCTTAGCTCTCCTTCCCTGCCGTAGGTTATCATCTCCCCTCCTATCTCCTTCACAAGCCTCTTTCCGTATTTGTCGTCTGTGTTTATCACCGCGAAGTGGTACTTATAGGAATTAAAGAGCCTCTTCTTTGATAGGTAGTAGCTCTCCATATCGCCGTGGTAGTCTAAGTGGTCCTGGGTCAAGTTTGTAAACACGACAGCCTCAAAATCCGTTCCCCATACCCTGTGCTGGTCAAGGGCGTGGGAGGAGACCTCAGCCACGACGAACTCCGCTCCCCTGTCCTTCATCTCCTTCAGTGTCCTGTGCCATGTTATCGGGTCGGGGGTGGTCCTGCCTGAGCCAAGAACCTCTTCTCCACGCCTGTACTGTATCGTTCCAAGAAGACCGGTCGTTACACCTGCCTCTTTGAAGATAGCCTCAAGGATGTAGGTCGTGCTCGTCTTCCCGTTAGTTCCGGTTATCCCTATCACCTTCAGACCCTTCGCTGGTTCTCCGAGGAACAGGCTCGCACTCTCGGCGAGGGCTTTCCTCGTGTTCTCAACCCGGATAACCCTTCTATCCTTTAGGGGAACCTCCCTCTCCACAACGACAGCGAGGGGGTTTTTTTTGAGGACCTCATGAACGAACTCATGTCCGTCAAACCTGGCTCCTTTTATCGCAAAGAAGACAAAACCCTCCTCTACCCTCCTTGAGTCATCGGTTATCCCCCTCGCCTTCTTCAGGAGTTCCCTCAGCTCTGCAGGGAGTGTCATGTAGTTAAGGATATTACAGCTACTCAAGTCTGTAAAGGATGGGGACGTGGATAACTACCCTTCTCTTTGGTCTGGGAAAGTCCTTCGCTGCCATGCTCACGACCTTGAGGGCGTTTCTGTCAAGGAGCTCAAAGCCTGAGCTCTTCTCAACCTCGCTCTCCTCAATCCTTCCCTCGGGCGTGAGGACGAAGCGAACGACCACAGTGCCCTCCCAGCCCATCCTCCTCGCTATCGGAGGGTAAGAAAGGTATGCCTCAATAGCCTCCCTTATCTTGGAAAGGTTCTCCTCCCTGTAGCTCTGGGCGTAAAGCTCTTCCTCCTCTTCCCTCTGGGCAGGGTAAGACACTCTCTCCTCAGAAGCAGGGAGCTTAGGCTCGGGGCTCTCTACCTTCTGCTCCTTTTCTGGAGCTTCCTTCTCAGGTGCTTTGACCGGCTCCTGAGAGGACTTGGGTGGGGGCGCGGGAACTCGTGGTGTCTCCTGAGCCGGCTTGGGAGTAGGTTTGGGCTTTTCTGTCCTCACCACCTTCTTGGCTTCCTTGGGCTTTCTTGGGGCTTTTCTGGGTACCTTCTTTGCCTTTCTGAGCTTTTTCTTAACCTTCTGCTTAGGAGTTTTCTTAATGACCTCCTTCGGAGGTTCTTCTAAGACCCTCACGTAGGAGAGCTCAACCACCCTTTCACGAGCCGGGGTGGGCTTCAGGTCAAGGCTCCAGAGGGACAAAAGCAGCAGGGA
>NZ_JBWONM010000166.1:0-12027 GCF_056450045.1 Hydrogenivirga sp. | reverse complement strand
TTCAACGCCGAATATGGGGCGAAAGTCCTTAGACATACGCCTCTTCTCCACCGAGCTCTATCTTACCCTCGTCTATGAGCTTCCTTATTACCGCTACCACCTGTTTCTGAGCCTTCTCAACCTCGCTCTTCTTGACGGGTCCGAGGGCTTCCATGTCCTCCTGCATAATCTTCGCTGCACGCTTGGACATGTTGGAGAAGAACTTCTCCTTTATATCGTCAGGGGCACCCTTGAGGGCAACTATCAGGGTGTTCTTATCAACAGCCTTCAGAACCTCTATTATCGCTCTGTTGTCAAGCTTCCTTATGTCCTCAAAGGTGAACATCTTCTCCCTTATCCTCTCCTCAAGGGTTGGGTCCTCCTCGCCTATCTTCCTGAGGAGGTTCTCTGCGCTCTCCTTGTCGAGCATGTTCATCAGCTCGGCTGCTATGGCGACCCCCTCCTGCTTCTTAAGACCTCCCGATAGACCGAGGCTCTTTATCTCCTCGGTAACCGTCTGAATTAGCTCCCTGAGGAACTGGGGGGAGACGTTCTCAAGGGTGGCTATCCTCTTGACGACCTCAAACCTGAGACCCTCAGGTAGCCACTGGAGTATATCCGCTGCCTTTCTCGGACTCAGCTGGGATAGAAGCACCGCTATAGTCTGGGGATGCTCGTTCTTTATCAGACCTACGAGCACCCTCGTGTCTATCTTCTCAAGCTGTTCAAGACCTTCAGCCACTCCAGCAGACCCCAGCAGGCTCTTTATCCTCTCGTAAACCTCCGGTGGGAGAACGGTCCTGAGCTGTTCAAGGAGGTTTTCCAAGTTTGAGTACTGGGTTGCGACGTAGTTGTAATCCTCAAGGAACTCCCTGACAGCACCCTCTATATCCGAAGGTGAGAGCTCCTTTAGCCTTGCTGCTGTCAGAAATACCTTCTGTATCTCCTCCTCTGTAAGCTCCTTTAGTATGTTGGCAGATACCTCCGGAGGTAGGGACATCAGAAGTACTGCTGCCTTCTCCACCTTGGTGAGCTCTCTACCTGTCGCCTCCGCCATAACTATTGAATATTAAAAACCCAAAAAGCCAAAATCCTCGTCCTTCTTTTGAATATAACCCTTCTGGGTGAGTTTTCCCTCAATTACGCTTATCCATTTTTCGGGCATGCATCCCTTGGGACAGTACAGGTTGCAACTGCTGCAGTGGACGCAGTTCTCAACCCTGAAGGGTATGAGCTCTTTAAGCCTCTCCTCGCCGAGTCCGTCCCTCGGGTCAACGAGAGCTTTGTAGAGCTTTGTGAAGAGGGAGGGTCCTCCGAACTCTCTTCCCTCAAGCAGGGGAGGACATACGTTGTTGCATATCCCGCACAGGATGCAGTCCCATGCCTTCTCCGTCTTCTTCAGGTCCAAAGGCGTTAGCTTCACGTTCTCTTCCCTCGGCTTGAACCACACCTTAGCTCTCTTCAGACCAAGGTAGAGCTCTTCGTGGGAAACCACTAAGTCCTTTATGGGCTGACTTCCATCAACGGGCTCAAGGGTGAGCTCCTCTCCCTCAACCCTAGTGTTGCAGGCGAGCCTGTGCTCTCCGTTGACCTTTACCGCGCAGGTGCCGCATATACTCGCCCTGCACATTGCCCTGAAGGATAGGCTGGGGTCAATCTCCTCCTTTATCTTTATCAGGACTTCAAGGACGGTTGGCTTTCCCTCCACCTTGAGGTCGTAATCCTGGGTGGTGAACCTCCCTTCTGAGTATCGCCTTATCCTTACCCTCATGAAGATAAAAGATAATCACTTGAGGAGCGAGCTGGTGAGGAATCTCCTAAGCTCCTTCTCAGGAGGGGCGAAGAAGACCTTAACGTTGTAGTCAAGCCTGTAGAGGGACTCAAGCATATCCTTTAGCCTTTCGGAGGACATCTTCTCAAGGTATCCCTTGAACTTCAGTCTTGAGAAGCTGTGTTTTATCCCGAGCGTGTCTAAAGCCCTTTCAAGGCTCTCTCCTCCCGAGAGGAGCTCCTTCAGGGTGAAGAGCTTAGTTATGTAGCCAGAGAGCATCCCTATCGTCTGGAGGGCTGGAACACCCTTCCTCTCCAGGTCCTCAACCACGCGAAGCGTCCCTTCCAGGTCCCCTTCAAAAAAGCTGTCCACGAGGTCAAAGAGGCTGTAATCACCCCAAGGGGTGCAGACCTTCCTCACATCCTCAGCCCTTATCTTCCTGCCCTCTGAGTACAGGATGAGCTTTTCCGTCTCCTGCCTGAGCACCATGAGGTCTCCCTGACACATACCCACGAGCAGGTCAAGAGCCTCCTCCTCTATACCGCCGCTCTCCCTCTCAAGCTTTTTCCTGACTATCTCCTTAACCTTCTTTGGGCTCAGCCTGTCAGCCAGCACAACGTCCCCGAGAGCGGAGAAGGTTCTGTAAGGCTCCCTTGAGAGCTCCTGCTTTGTCAGCTTCCTCCCGACGACCGCAAAGAGCTTTGTGCTTTTAAGGCTCTTTAGGAAACTGATGAGAGACTCAAGGACCTTCTTCTTTTTCCCCAGCCTCTTTAGGAACTCTTCAAAGTTGAGCAGAAGGACCGCCTTATCGGCGGTGGAGGAGAATATACTTCCCTCAGAGGCGAAGCTGTATAGCTCCTCAAGGTCAGCCTCTTCTCCCCTGAGAAGGGAGAGGTTCTCCCCATAGATGGACCTGAGCTTATCTATGAGAGACCTGACGAGGTACTCCTCTTCCCCATGGATAAGGTTGAGGGGCTTGGTCTTTCCCTTCTCAAGGACCTCCTTCTGATACTGAAGGACCCTGTAATCCATCAGTCCTCTGACTCTATCTCTATCTCGTCGCAGTCTTCTTCTACGATTATCAGCTGGCAGGTAAGCCTCTCGTCCTCATCAACAGCCCCTATTCTCCAGAGGGTTTCCTCCTCATCCTCGGAGGGTTCGTTCAGGCACTCAAGCCCCTTGAGGACCCTCGCTATACACACACCGCACTGACCGTCGGTGCAGCCAAACTCAATGCCAGCCTTCTCTATCTCGTGGCTCAGCTCACCGAACCTGACCCCCTTGGGGATATCAAAGACCTTTCCGTTGATCTTCACCTTCATAGCTAAGAATTTTACCCGCTTCCCGCCCGAGCTCTATGATTTCCGATATGTCCTCAGAAGGGGACACCCTCTTCTATAACCTTCCTTGCCTCCGATTCATCGGGAACACCAACGAAGGCGAGCTTCCCGTCCACAACCGAGGAGGGAACGCTTCTGACAAGGAGCTTGTTCACCCAGTAACGCCCTTCGGGCGTCGCTATATCAAGGACCTCGTACTTAAAGCCGTACTCCTCCTGGAGCTTCCTCCAGAGGGCGTCCGCATGGGGGCAGGTCGGACACCATTGGGATACCAGAAGTATCACGTGCCTATCGCTCGCACCCATCTCACATACACCTCATACATACTATATCCCACTCGTCAATGTGCTCCTTCATCTTCTCAAGAGCCTCCTCTCCCGTAAGGAGGTCCTTTAGGTCTCTCTCTAAGTTGAAGGGCTTAACCTTGACTATCCAAGCCTCACCGTAAGGGTCAATGTTTATGAAGTTGGGGTCCTGGGCAACCCTCTCGTTTATCTCAACAACCTCACCCTCAACAAGAGCCGGGACAGGACCCGCCCACTTCCCGCTCTCAAGGGTGGCTATCGGCTTGCCCTTCTTGACCTTTGTCCCCACCGGCTTTATCCTTGCGTGGAGTAGCCTCCCAGCCCTCGTCTGACCGACATCGGTCAATCCCATTGTGACCGTTCCATCCTCGTTCACCCTCAGCCAGACCTGGTTCTCTATGTCGTAGTAGAGGTCCTTGGGTATCATGCACCCCTGATACTCCCACGCGTTCCCAAAGTCCTGGGTCGTCTTCTCCATACATATAAATATATCCCAAATAAACAATTATTTACAGATTGAGCTTATGTTGACTGCGTGAGGCTTTCAGACTATAGTAAATAATTGATTACTCATTAGGAGGAGCCATGTTTTACGTATCAAAGGTCTCTCCCCTCTTCTTCCTTCTTGCGGTCCTCAACCTCCTCTTCTCCCTGTTCCTAAAGCTCTACCCGGTAGGCACACCCTTCTTCATACCCCTTGTCTTTGGCTTTGTGGGAACAACCCTCCTCGGCGCTATGTACCAGATAGTCCCTAACTCCCAGAACAGGAAGCTCTCTCTTCCCTGGCTATCCTACGTGGTCTTCCTCGGTGTGCTCCTTTCCCACCTCTCCTTTTATACAGGCTATACCCTTGAGGGCTCCGGACTTTTATTCCTCTCTTACCTTATCTTTTTCCTCCACCTCCTGGCAAACGTAAAGAACTGGATGCCTATCACAGTGAAGTTCTTGGCGGTTTCAGCAGCTTTCCTCTTCCTCTCCTCCCTCTTCCTTCTGCTCCACTTCTGGAAGGGCTACGTTCCCCTTCAGCTCGCTATCCACACCCTCACCTTGGGAGCTATGCTCAACGCTGTTTACGGTGTGGAGATAGCCTGGATTCCCATGCTCCTTATGGAGACCCTTAACGTAAGAAAGGCTGTAAGGCTGTTCTACGCAAAGCAGTTGTCCACCCTTCTGATGCTGCTATCCTTTTTCTTCCTCAGCTACAGAGCCATAGCCCTCTCCGCCCTCCTTGAGCTTGGGGTAGCCCTCTACTACCTGTATCTCATTTACAGCATCCTGGTCCAGAGGCGCATGCCCTCACCCCTTCCCTACGTTGTGAGGATGTTTCTTCTTGCCCTATTCTTTTTACCCTTCGGTATTCTTATGGGTGTGGCGGGAGCTTCAAACCCTGACCTCCTTACCATAGTTTTCACCCTCCACATTGACCTTCTGGTCTATGGATTTACTGCCTTTACCATATTCGGCGGTATGGCGCACCTCCTCCCGAGGATAGTGTGGAACTGGTTCTTCTCCTCAGGCTCCAAAGAGAATGCCCCTGCGATAGGTGAGCTTATAGATGAGAAAGGTTTCCCGAGGTTTATGGAACTCTCCACGATAGTCTTCTTCCTCTTCCTCTTTGCAGACGTTCTCTTCCCACCCCTCAACAAACTCTCCCCCCTGCTGTACCTTTTTATAGTCCTTTACTTTTTCAAGCTTACCTTTGTCCATCTGATTATGAAGCTCAAGGAGGTGAAGTATGGCGTTGGTGAAGGCTCTTGAGGAGAAGTACAGCGAAGGCTCTCCCTCAAGGGAGCTTGTGTATGAAGACTCCAACGCAAAGGTTATAAGGTTCTTCCTCAGAAAGGGACAGGAGATAAGACCTCACAGGTCTCCCTCAAGCGTCTTCATATCTGTCCTCAAGGGAAAGCTCAGCTTCTGTATGGGAGATGAGAGTAAGGAGGAGGTTCTATCGGAGGGTAGCACGGTCTTCTACGAACCCCAGGAGCTTCACGGCTTTAAAGCCCTTGAAGACTCGGTGGTTCAGGCGGTCATAACACCGAACCCCTCCGCAAAGAAGGTGAGCCTTTAACGTATGTAGGTTATTATCAGCGTGATGAGAATACCTAGGAACATGTTTATCCAGACGAAGTTGGGTATGTGGGAAAAGAGCCTCTTCCTCAGAAGGAAGAAGTATATATAGGTGAAGTTCAGGACCATTATCCCGTAAAGGAAGAGCTTTATGTGAAAGAGGGTGTTTGTGCTGAAGTCTGTCCTAACGGAGTGCCACATCCACATACCCGTCAAAAACAGGACCGCTATGGAGAGCCAGACCCCAAGGAAGAACCTCCTGAGCACACCCTCCGCCACCGCCCTTCTCATATCCTCTGGTTTAGCCTCCTTCAGGACCGGATGGAGGAAGAGGAGGTTGAAGACCATACCCCCTATCCAGACCATTGCGAAGAAAATATGCAGAAAGAGCATAGACTTATACATTCACACACCTCCCTTGACAGCTTAAAGCATTATAATTCAATCCTCCAAGAGGACAGCCTTAAAAAACTCACACTCTCAAAAACATAGGCTGGCAGGTGTAAGTTCTTGAAACTTAGTGAAAACTTGGAGTTCCCCTGAGCGAGGGGAGGTCTATAGTTATGTCCATGGCTGGTCTGTTGGCAAACCTCTTCAGAGTGGTCAGGAGAAAAAACCGCAGACAGCTGAAAGAGAAGGCAAAAAAGATAGTGGAGAGGGACAGGGTTCTCCACAACAAACTCGCTAAAGCGAGTTGAACTTGAAATAGCACCGCCTTTGTAGGATAATTTTATGAGCTTTTCGGAGGACAGGAATGGATATTGGTGTAGTACCTAACGTGACCCTACTCATACAGGTGGTTCTCTTCTTGGCTTTCATCTTCCTTATCAACCAGATTTACGTCAAGCCCTACGCAGGAGTCATAGAGGAGCGGGAGAGTATAGTCAGGAAGAACCTTGAGGAGGCAAACAGGCTCAGGGAAGAGGCGAGGGGATACATTGAGGAAGCAAAGGAGATACTTGATAAGGCGAGAACGGAGGCTAATCAGATACTTGAAGAGGCAAAGAAGGAGGCAAACAGGATAAAGATGGATATACTTGACAAGGCTGAGAGAGAGGCACAGGAGGAGATAGCTAAGAAGACCGAGGAGATAAGGACTTCTCTTGAGGAGGAGAAGAGGAAGCTTGAGGAAGCTATAAAGGATATAGCGGCGGGTATAGTTAAGAAAATTCTCGGAGAGGCAGCATGACTAAGGTTCTGTTTGGAGCACTCTTTCTATTCTCCTTCGCCTTAGCTGCGGAAGAAGGCGGACACCACAGCCCGATAGTCCTCTTCTGGAAGGGTTTCAATATACTGCTCTTCCTTGGAGTGGCTTATTGGTTTGGTAGAAAGCCTGTTGCTGAAGCCTTCAACAACTTCTGGAGGTCCCTCACCCAGAACGTGGAGGACTCGGAGAGGGAGCTCTCTCTCGCTAAGGAGGAGCTCAGGAAGGCTAAAGAGGAGCTTGAAAAGGCAAAGGTCAGAGCGGATGAGTCCATAGCCCTTGCCCGTGAATCAGCCCAGACCGAGATAGAGAACACCAAGAGGCATGCGGAGGAGGTAGCCCAGAGGGTGAGAGAGAAGGCTAAGGAAACAGTTGAGATAGAGCTCAAGAAGGCTAAAGAGGAACTCGCTACCTACGGAATGATGAAGGCGGAGGAGATAGCAAAGGGCATGCTCGTGGAAGCCTTTAAAGACCCCGAGGTTCAGAAGAGGTACATAGAAACCCAGCTCAAGGTTCTGGAGGAAAAGAAGGATGCATAAGAAGAAGGAGATAGCGAGGAAGGCTGTTCGCCTTATAGTGAAGAAGCTACCAAAGGATAGGAAGGTCCTGATAGCCGGAGGAGAGCTCCTCGGATTCCTCTCAGAGCTCTACAGAAGAAGTAAGGAGGCGAGGAACTTCTTTGTGAGCCCCTTCGTCCCCAAGGAGAAGAAGCTCTCCTTTATAAAGGCTATCATGGAGAAGTACGGCGTTCCTGAGGAGCCCCTTGAGGTATTTGAGTATCTTGTGGATATAAATGCCCTCTCCCTGCTTCCGGAGATGAGGAGGCTCTACGAACACGAGGTTGAAAGGCTTATGAGGATGTCAAAGGGATACCTCTACCTTGCCTCCGAGATAGACTCTCAGGAGATTGAAAGGATAACCGAGGCCATAAAGAGGTCCCTCGGGAGGGACATTGAGGTTGAGGTTGGCTACGACCAGTCCCTGATAGGTGGATTCCTCTTTAAAACCTCTGGGTATGTCGTAGATACTTCCGTTAAGAGACAGCTTGAAAGACTCATGATTGGAGGTTAAGGCTCAATGCAGAGAACTCTCATCATAATCAAGCCAGATGCTGTCCGCAAGGGTGCGGTGGGAAAGATACTTGACAGGTTCATTGAGGAGGGCTTCAACCTTAGGGCGTTGAAGATGTTCAGGTTTACCGAAGAGCAGGCTAAGCAGTTCTACATAGTTCATAAGGAGAGACCCTTTTACGGAGAGCTCGTTGAGTTTATGACCTCAGGTCCTGTGGTTGCTGCGGTCCTTGAGGGAGAAGATGCAATCCAGAGGGTGAGGGAGATAATAGGTCCGACGGACAGCGAGGAAGCTCGCAAGGTGGCTCCAAGCTCAATAAGGGCACTCTTTGGGACCGACAAGGGGCAGAACGCAATCCATGCTTCCGACTCCGAAGAGTCCGCCTCCTATGAGATTCCCTTCATATTCTCCGGGCTTGAGATTGTTTAAGGACCGGTTCAGTTTAGCTGAGCTTTATATCTACCTTCTTCTCATATCTGCTTTCATATCCATATCCCTCTTTGAGGGCTTTGTTATCTTGGGAACTGTGTATACAATATTTAATCTTTTCAGGAGAAGGACCTTCTGGGGGATACTGAGATACCCGCTCCTTATGTACATACTCTCCACCATAGTGTCCACACTTATCTACTTTTCAAAGATGCTTTTTAAAAGTATTGAGGAGGGGCTATTTCAGATAACCTACTTCCTCTTTGGAAGGGATAGTTTAGCGGAATATAAGAAGTTATCAGAAAGGCTCGCAGGTATAATTGTTCTTTTGGGTGTATTACTTCTGCCTGTATTCTTCTATAACTACATAAATGGCAATATAAAGCTTCTGTGGGGAGGAAGGTTTGAGGTCGGAAACTTTTACTCTATATTCTCAATAACATCTCTCCTCCTTTCTCTCAAGCACAGGACCGATAAAAGATTTCTTTATGGGTTACTATTTCTATCGGCTCTTTTCTTCACAGTCGTGGTTCTTTCTCACAGGCGCTCAGCCCTTCTTGCGTTCTCTGTGGTTCTGTTCCTCTTTCTAATAGTCCTCACCAGGAACGGTGTGATAGGTAAAAGGGTCTTTATCTCTCTGTTGGTGGCTGCCTTCTTTTTTTTATCGGGAGCATACCTTTACCTTTCCCAAAAGGATGTTAGGTTCAAGGTACTGAACGAAGTTCTTTTAGGCAAGAAGGAGGTGAGTGCCCAGACCCTCAACGTGATAAGTTCAAGCAGGTACAACATAATGCTGGACGGAATAGCTATTGTGAGGAGGGACATTGAAGAGGGTAACGTGCTGAACCTGCTGATTGGACATGGGGTAAGGTCTGGTCTTTACTTGCCTCACAAGTACAGTCCCCCAGGGTGGCAAAGGTACGAATCGGTATTCCTTATATCTGAGTTCATAGAGAAGGGTGCTTTAGGTCTCTTGGGTATTATTTTGATATTCTTCTACACCTTTAAAAGAGTTCTTACCCTTCGGCTACCTGCCGATGAGCTCTTGATAACATCAATCCTATTTACCCCTTTGCTGTTTCACCTCGTTGGGACGTTATTTACCCTCTTCTGGGACGCCCTTTTGCCTTTATATCTTCTTCTCTTTAAAATAGGAGAGGTAGGGTATGAGAGAAGTAGAGTGTAAGGCGTTGATGTATCACAACATAGATAGAGCACCGAGGGGAGCTAAGCTGAAGAGTCTTTACATAACCCCTTCCCAGTTTGAGAGGCAGCTCAAGTTTGTAAAAAGCATAGGCTTTAAATCCGCAGATTTGGAGAGTATAAAGGACAGAAGTGTGATCTTTACCTTTGACGACGCCTATAAAGACTTTTTGGATAACGCTTACCCTCTGCTTGAGAAGTACGGCTTTAAGGCATACGTCTTCGTGCCTGCAGCCTGCGTGGGCAAGTACAATGAGTGGGATTACACCAAGCTGAACGTGAAGAAAGAACTCATGTCCTGGGAAGACCTTAGGTTTATAGTTGATAGAGGGTACAAGATAGGCTCCCATACCTTGACCCATAAAGATCTAACAAAGCTCTCCGACAGAGAGCTGGAAAGGGAGGTCTCTGACTCAAAGAAGCTCCTTGAAGATAAGCTCGGAGTGGAAGTTGATACCTTCTGCTATCCCTACGGGTCTTACGATGAGAGGGTAGTTGAGGCGGTGGCTAAGGCTGGATACAGGTACGCCTTTACGGTTGAAGAAAAAAGGTTCTCTCTCAGCGACCCTTACAGGATAGGCAGGATAAACGTTATGGGGAACAGGCTCTTCGTTCTCCTCAGCTTTATAAAGAGGTTCTACCGCTATTGAACATGAGGATTCTGTGGCTGAACGGAAGACCGGAGAAGAATCCGGGGGGAACAGAACAACATACCGTTGATTTCGTCAAAGCCCTGAGAGGTGTTGAGGGGATTGAACTCTTTTTGGCAGTGGCAAAGGGGAGCTTTGTTGATACAAAGACGGCAGGCTTTGATAAAAAGATATACGTCAGGTTCAGGTCAGAGTTCTCTCCGAGGAGCACCCTAAAGTTGATAAGGGAGGCTAGAAAGATAAAGCCGGACCTCATAGTTGCCAACAACGGGAATGAGTACCTGAACGCTTTCTTGGCCGGCAGGATCTCCGGTGCTGAAGTCGTGTTCTTTAGGCATATGGTTGCGAAGCAACCCTTACTGTTAAAAAAGCTTATCTTTCCCAAGGTCAAGGCTGTATTTGCGGTCAGCGATTATGTCAAGGAATTCCTCCTTCAGGAGGAGGGTCTTCCCCCTGAGAAGGTACATGTGATTTACAACTTCGTTGACCCGGAAGAGTTTGATTTCTCCGATAAGATTAGACAGAGGATAAGGGAGAAGCTCGGTGTAAAAGAAGAGGAAGTCGTTCTGCTTTACTGTGGGAAGGTGTCTGAAGGAAAAGGTATAAAGGAGTTTATAGAAGTTTACAGGAACTTGAGTGTTAAGCATAAGAACCTCAGAGCTGTTATAGTTGGCGGTGGTGATATGCTTGAAGAGATTAGGAGAGATTTTATGACGAACAGGAAGGTGTTGGTAACCGGACCCCAAAATAGCCCTGCAGAGTTCTTTATAGCATCGGATATATTCCTTATGCCCACCCACGCAAAAGAGAGTTTTGGAAGGACAATCGTTGAAGCCTTTGCCACCAAAACCGCTGTGGTTGCAACCAGAATTGGAAATATCCCCTACCTTATACGTAATGGCTCTAATGGTTATTTAACGGAAGTTGGAGATGTACATTCCATGATAAAAGTGGCGGATGAACTTATCCAGAATAAGGACCTCAGGAGCAGACTTCAGGAAGAAGGTTATAAAGATTATCTAAAAAAATTTCACAGGGACGCGGTTCTTACAAGATTTCTGGAGCTGATAACTTAGCATGAGGCTGGCGGACCTTTTATTCGGCAAGGTAGAGCTTCACAAGGAAGAGCCTTCTCCTCAAACTGTTAGGAAAGTTCAGCTCGTGATGCTTGAAATAATGGAAGAGATACACAGGATATGTGAAAAGCACGGACTGAGGTACTGGATAGACAGCGGGACACTGCTCGGTGCTGTGAGGCATAAGGGTTTTATACCTTGGGATGACGACCTTGACATAAACATGCCTATAGAAGACTACAACACCTTCCTTGAAGTAGCTCCTGCAGAGCTCCCTAAAGGCATGCATCTTCAGACCAAGAAGCGGGAACCCGCTTTTGACAAGTACTATGCCAAGGTTAGAAGCCTTAAAGGTAGGATACTTGAGGAGAGAGAACTTAGGAGGCTTCGCCAGGGTAGGAAGCTCCGATATAACACAGGTATCTACGTTGATATATTTCCCTGCATAACGATAGAGGAGGGAGAGAGGGATAGGCACCTAATTCTTATAAGGGGAGCTAATAGGGTAAGGAAGGTATTCAACGTGGGCTTTTTTGTGGATTGGCTGTTTACCAAGGTAGATAGCTATCTTCATAAGGGATGGGATAGGGAGGGCTTGCTAGTTGTGAGGAGCTGTAGATTTCCTGAGGAGGAGTTCGCTGTACCTATTGGGACTGTATTTCCTTTGAGGCTATATGAATTTGAAGGCAGGGAGTTCTGGGGACCAAGAGACTTTGATACTTACCTGAGGGTCCTTTATGGCAACTATATGGAGCTTCCGCCTGTGGAAGAAAGGCACACCCATGCCTACGTGCTTGAAGTGTTTGAGTAGAGCTCCTCAACCGCCTTTAGGAACAGGTTGTTCTCTTCTTCTGTCTTCACCGCAACCCTGACGAACTCTCCTTCAACTCCCTCTTTACCGCTCAGGTCCTTTATGAGGATTTCGTACCTCC
>NZ_JBWONM010000165.1:0-3156 GCF_056450045.1 Hydrogenivirga sp. | reverse complement strand
ATAGACAGGAGGGTTCAAGCCCTTGAGAGGCAGAGGCAAGCTCTCCTCAAAAAGAGAGAGGATGTGGAAAACCTCCTCAAGGAGACGACTCTGAGGAGTCCCATAGAGGGCTACGTTGTCAAGAGGTATATAAGCAGGGGAGAGGTTGTCCGTCCAGGGCAGTACATTTACGCCGTCTATAACCCGGAAGACATTTATATTCTCGTCCTTCTTGAAGAGACGAAGCTGGAGGGGGTCAGGGAGGGGAACGAGGTGGTCGTGAAGATAGACGCCTACCCCGATGAGGAGTTCAGGGGTGTTGTAAAGGAGATAAACAGGGCAACCGCGGCAAAGTTCGCCCTCATACCGAGGGATATAACAGCCGGAGAGTTTACCAAGGTAGCCCAGAGGATACCCGTCAGGATTGAGATAACCGAAGGGAGGAAGGAGCTCCTGAGGGTGGGTATGGGAGGTGAGGTCTCAATTGAGCTCGTCAAGGATTAAAATAGATTGAGGAGGTGAGAAAGATGGGGGAAGAGAAGAGAGAAAAGGACCTGAGAAAGGAGGCGAGGGAGCTCTTCAGGACCTTCTTTGAAAAGACAAAGGACATACAGAAGGCAACCGCAGAGACCATAAAGGAGATGACCGACAAGACCCTGAAGGAGGTCCAGCCCTCAAAGGAGAAGGTGAAGGAGATAACCGAGGGGATACTTGAGGGTATCCAGGAGACTAGGAAGCAGATGGGTGGAAGGCTTGAGGGCGTGATAAAGACACTTCAGGAGCTAACCGCCAAGACAGCAACGGGTGTGGCGGAGCTCGTTTCGGGGGTTCTTGAGGGCGTGGAAGAGGCGACCCTCAAGGAAAAAAGGGAGGAATGCCTGAAGTACATACAGGATAGGAGGTCCATAACCTTCTTTGACCCAACCAGAGATGTCCCCGACGAGGTGATAAAGGAGATACTCAACATAGCCGCCTTATCTCCCTCGGGTTACAACCTCCAGCCCTGGGAGGTGATAGTCGTAAAGAGCAAGGAAAAGAAGGAAGCTCTGAAGGAGATATGCTACGGTCAGGACAAGGTCACAGATGCGAGCGCCAACATAGTCGTCATAGCCAACCTCAACGCTGCCGAGGAGCACGTTGACAGGGTCTTAGACAGCTGGGTAGAGCTCGGGTATATCCCCGCAGACCAGAGGGAGTCTCTGAAGGAGACTATACTCGCCGGCTGGAAGAGTCCAGAGAAGAGGAAGAGGAAGGCTATAAGGGACAGCGCTCTCTTTGCCATGAGCGTTATGATAGTTGCCCGCTACTTCGGGCTTGAAACCCACCCGATGGAGGGTTTTGATGAAGCCAAGCTCAAGAGATTCCTCCGCATAGGCAAGAACAGGCTCGTTCCCCTCATAATAGCCATAGGCTACAAACACCCTGAGAAAGAGCTCCTCCCGAGAGCCTACAGATTCACCTTTGAGGAGTTCGGCAAGATCGTCTAAAATAAAACCCATGCAGGAAAAGGACTGCATCTTCTGCAAGATAGTGAGAGGAGAGATACCCTCCAACAAGGTCTATGAGGACGAGCAGGTCTATGCCTTCCACGACATAAACCCTGTTGCACCCGTTCACATATTGATAGTTCCCAAGAAGCACATACTCGGCATACAGGAGCTCAGGGAAGAGGACGAGTGCCTCGTCGGTCACATGTTCACAGTTGCGAGAAAGATAGCCGATGAGCAGGGGCTCACACCCGACGAGGAGCTTAACGGCGGGTACAGGCTCGTCTTCAACGTGGGAAAGGATGCTGGTCAGAGCGTTTTTCACCTTCACCTCCACCTCATAGGCGGAAGGGTGATGGGCTGGCCCCCCGGTTGATGTTATGAAGCCCTTCTTCCTCAAGCTCTCGGACAAAAGATGTCCGATAAGTATAGAAAAGCTCCCCCAGCTTGCTGAAAAAACCGCTGTTACCGTGGGGAACTTTGACGGCGTTCATCTTGGACACAGATACCTCCTTGAAACCCTGAAGGAGAAGGCACACAGTAGGGGTCTGAAGACACTCGTCGTTACCTTCTGTCCCCACCCGCTCAAGGTTCTCGCTCCAAAGCTACTCCTGTGCGAGCTATCAAGTCCAGAGGAAAAGATTGAGCTCTTAGAGAAGGAGGACATAGATTACCTGAGCTTCATAAGGTTTGATAGAGAGTTCTCCCATATGAGCGCCAAAGACTTCCTTGAGGAGATCCTTTACAGGAGGCTGGGCTGCAGGTACCTTCTCGTCGGATACGACTGGAGGTTTGGCTACAGAAGGGAGGGAGAGATTGAGCTCGCAAGGGAGGTGGGAGAGAGGCTCGGCTTTGAGGTTGAGCTGGCATCTCCCTACAAGAAGAACGGACACATAATAAGCTCAACCCTCATCAGGAGGCTCCTCCTTGAGGGAAGACTTGAGGAGGCTGAGGAGTTCCTCGGGAGGAGGTACTGGATAAGGAGGAAGGTCGTCAGAGGTGAGGGTAGGGGAACTAAGCTCGGCTTTCCTACCGCCAACCTGAAAGGTACCGAGAACCTGTGCCTGAGGGAAGGGGTATATGCGGTTATCGTGAACGACGCCCTCCCGGGCGTGGCTAATTACGGGTACAGACCTACCTTCGGTGGTAAGAAGAAGGTCCTTGAGGTTCACATCCCCAACTTCAAGGAGGACCTGCGGGGGAAAAAGATAAAGGTAGAGTTCGTAAAGTTCCTGAGAGAGGAGAAAAAGTTCCCCTCCCTTGAGGAGCTCAAGAGGCAGATTGAGGAAGACCTAAAGAGGAGCTTAGCCCTCCTCTCCTGAGTAAACCCTCCTTACCTCACCGCTCTTAAGGAGAACGAAGCTCTTCTCAAGCCTGTCCCTTATCCCCTTCTTGTTGGCGAGGAAGTTCTCCAAACCCTTTGTATCCCCGTGGGACTTCAGGAGGTAATCCCTGACCTCCCCGTTGTCAAAGTGGATCTTCACGGGAAGGCAGAAGAACTTTGAGTCCTCAGCCTCACGGCACCTCTCTATCTCTCCAACCACTTCAATCTTAACGCTTCTGGCAACTACCTCTTCGCCCACCAGCATAGCCTTTTCTATTATAAAGCTTGACAAAATGAATTATATTATTTACCTACCATGCAAGAGGTTAAGGCTGACAAGGAGCTTGATATAAGAGGTGAGGTGTG
>NZ_JBWONM010000164.1:0-11482 GCF_056450045.1 Hydrogenivirga sp. | reverse complement strand
AGGCTCAAGGATGTTATTCCAACTCTTCCGTTCCTTATACAAAACATATACTTCAAAATTACATAAAGAATAACAACTTTGGAAAGAATGATATAGATAAGCTTACAAACTTGATAATAGGCTTTTGTAAAAGGAGATTTCCTATATGCAATAAGGAGGAAATCCAATGACCACACTAAAAGAATCCAAAGAACAACTCCTTAACACGCTCGTGTATGAAAAAGTAAAGGGAAAACCCATATATTACCGAGATTACGAAAAAGTTCTAAAAGGTGAGCTCCCACCGGAGGCGGTTATGGTAAGCAGTGATTTACAAGCATACATAATCGCTGTTTTGGTTGCTTTTCTTTATTCCAAGATTGACCCCACAAAATACTTAATTATGACCAACGAGCTCGGATTCTATACCTCAGAAGATAATTTTAGGTTATTAGATATTGCGATATTTGAGAAAGAGAAGTTTAAATTTAGCAAGGGATATACAAAAATTCCCCCGAAAGTTGTTATAGAGGTTGATACAAAAGCGGACTTAAGGGGTTACACATCTGTAGAAGATTACGCATTTGAGAAAACTCAAGACCTTATAAATGCAGGTACGGAAAAAGTTATCTGGATTTTTACAAAAGCAAAAAAGGTAATAGTTGCGGAAAGAGGAAAAAAGTGGATAGTTCAGGATTGGAAGGATGACTTTGAAGTATTTAAAGGAATAGAGTTAAATATTGAGAAGCTTCTTGAAAAGGAGGTGTAAAGTATGGCAATACTCGTTGATAAGGACACAAAGGTGGTGGTTCAGGGTATAACAGGAAAGGAAGGCTCCTTCCACACTACCCAGTGCAAGGCATACGGCACAAAGGTTGTGGCGGGAGTGACCCCGGGTAAGGGAGGACAGGATGTAGAGGGTATTCCAGTATTCAACACTGTCTGGGATGCTGTGAAGGAGACAGGAGCGAACTGCTCTCTCATATTCGTTCCCGCACCCTTTGCGGCGGATGCCATAGTTGAGGCTCTTGACAGCGGGATTGAACTCGTCGTGTGCATAACCGAAGGCATACCCGTGAAGGACATGATGATGGTCAAGGATTATATGAAGAAGAGCTACCCCAACGCCAAGCTCATAGGTCCCAACTGTCCGGGACTGATAACCCCCGGAGAGGCAAAGGTGGGTATAATGCCCGGGCATATATTCACGAGGGGCAAGGTAGGTATAGTTTCAAGGAGCGGAACCCTGACCTACGAGGCAGCTTACCAGCTCACAAGGCTCGGACTCGGGCAGACGACGGCTGTCGGTATAGGGGGGGACCCTGTCCACGGCTTGTCCCACAGAGACGTCATAGAGCTCTTTAACGAGGACCCTGAAACCGAAGCTATCCTGATGATAGGTGAGATAGGAGGAACCGCAGAGGAGGAGGCAGCCGAGTATATAGACGAGCACGTTGAGAAGCCCGTCTTCGCCTACATAGCGGGTATAACCGCTCCCCCCGGAAAGAGGATGGGACACGCTGGAGCGATAATAATGGGCGGAAAGGGAACAGCCAAGGCTAAGATGGAGGCACTTGAGAAGGCGGGAGCCTACGTGATAGACAACCCTGCAAAGATAGGGGAGACGGTAGCTAAGATACTCGGTGTTTTTGAGGTAGCTCAGGAGGACAAGACCTGCGATACTGATTAAGATTATCTTGATATATTAAAGTTCTTTAATATTTTTATATGTCCAAGAAACCGAAGGAGGTAAGCAGATGGGGCTTAAAGTGAGAGTTGACCAGGACACCTGCACAGCCTGCGAGCTCTGCTACGACAGGATACCCGAGGTCTTCAAGGACATCGGGGATGGGATAGCGGACGTTGTTCAGGTTGACATAGATGACGGGGACGAGAGATGGATGAACGTTCCCGAGGACCTCGCCGATGACGTTCAGGAAGTTGCGGACGAGTGTCCCAGCGGTTCCATAATAGTTGAGGAGGCATAAAGATGCCCAACAAGAAGGTTCGTATAGATTACGACACCTGCACAGCCTGTGAGCTCTGCTACGACAGGGTCCCCGAGGTCTTCAAGGACAGGGGAGATGGGATAGCGGACGTTGTGAGATACGACATAGAGGAGAGCGAAGAGGAGAGGTGGATGTACGTCCCCGAGGACCTTGAGCAGGAAGTGGAAGAGGTTGCGGACGAGTGTCCCAGCGGTTCCATAATAGTTGAAGACGCGTAGGATAATCTTTCTGGGTACAGCAGGAGGAAGGGTAACCACCTTCCGGCTCGTAAGGAGGTCCGGGGGCTTTCTCTTAGATCTTGGGGACCGAAAGGTTCATGTGGATCCCGGTCCTGGAGCCTTCGTATATCTTAAGGAAAAAGGCGTAGATTACAGGGATATAGACCTTATAGTCCTATCCCACATCCATCTTGACCACACGGCAGACCTCAACACCCTCGTGGAAGCCTGCACCGACGGAGGTAAGCACAGGAACCTAGCCCTCTTTGCACCCCGCTCCGCCGTGGAAGGGAGAGACAGGGTTCTCCTGCCCTACCTTAGAAAGAGGCTCACAAAGGTCGGTATTCTCACCGAGGGAGCGGAGCTCCTTTACAGGGGCATAAGGGTAAGAGCGGTGATGAGGCATTCCCACCACGGAGCGGAGACCTACGGGCTATCCTTTGGTGAGGACGAGGTCGTCTATCTCTCCTGTGCAAGGTACGAGGAGCGTATGCTTGAGCTGTACCCGAGGAACCCAAGGGTATTCATAATCAACACCACCTTTTACAGCAGGAGGGGTGATATAGACCACCTTTCGGTTGAGGAGGTCAAGGAGCTTATATCCGTCTGCGGGGCAGACACGACCGTAATCACCCACTTCAGCATGGAGATGCACCAGAAGGATCCCGAAAGGGTCGCCGATGAGCTCTCCCAGGAGCTCGGTCTGAGGGTAGTTGCGGCTCGGGATGGTATGGAGCTGGAGCTCTGAAGGGTATAAAATAGCCTCATGAGGGAAGTCTCCCCGAGCGCTGCCCAGATACAGTTCAGGTACGCAAAGCGTTACTTTGAAGAGTTCATATCCCGAAGGGATAGGCTCGCTCAGGAGCTTGACAGGGTAAAAACCCCGGCTCTCCTCCTTGACCTTGAGGGCGTAAAAGCACGCTACATTCAGATAAAGTACCACATGCCCGATGTAAACGTGTATTACGCTGTGAAGGCTAACGATGATCTTGAGGTTCTCAAGGCGCTCGCTCAGGTGGGCTCTGGCTTTGAGGTTGCCTCCTCAGAGGAGCTTGAGAAAGTCATCTCCCTCGGGGTGGAGCCTGAGAGGGTCATCTCAAGCAATCCGGTCAAACCGCCTGAGTTCATAGACTACGCCTACGGCGTGGGTGTAAAGAGGTTTGCGGTTGACAGCTTCACAGAGGTGGAGAAGATCGCCAGGGTAGCTCCCAGGGCAAGGGTTTACGTTCGCCTCGCGGTCCCCAACGAGGGGAGCGATTGGCCCCTCTCAAGGAAGTTCGGAGTTGATACGGAGACTGCCCTCTCCATACTGGAGTTTGCAAAGGAAAAGGGTCTCATACCCCTCGGCGTAACCTTTCACGTAGGCTCCCAGTGCAACAACCTCCAGAACTGGTTCATAGCCGTAAAGAGGTCTTCGGAGCTCTGGGAGAGAGCGAGGGCGAGGGGAATAAAGCTCCTAGTTCTCAACATGGGAGGTGGAATACCCGTCCGCTACCTTCAGGAGGCTCTCAGGATTGAGGATATAGCCTACTACGTGAGCGGACTTCTCAGGAAGTACTTCTCCTCCATTCCCCACGAGCTTCAGATAGAGCCCGGGAGGGGAATAGTTGGAGACCAGGGGATCATGGTGGTGAGCGTCATAGGGAAGGCTCAAAGGGGCGAGGAGAGGTGGCTTTACATAGACACCGGTGTTTTCAACGGGCTCGCGGAGGCTCTGGGAGGGATAAGGTACCCGATATACGTAAGGAGAGAGGGGGAATTAAAGGAGTGGGTTCTCGGAGGTGTCTCCTGCGACAGCATGGACCTTATAACCAAGAGCCTCTACCTACCCGAACCTGAAGTGGGAGACAGGCTCTTCATCCTCTCGGCGGGAGCCTACACCACCGTTTACGCCTCAAGGTTCAACGGTTTCCCACCACCTCAGGTCATATGTCTCTGATGTAAAACCTTATCCTCTCCCCTTCGTCAAGGGAAAGCTCAATCACCTTGGATATCAGCTTCAGTACGTCCCCCGACTCACCACCGAGGAAAACCTCAAAGCTCTTTTTGAGGGCTTCAACGCTTGAGGCTGTGGTGCTGAGTATCGTCAGTATCGGTATGTCAAAGAGCTTCCTTACAGAGCTGAGGGCATCCTTTATCATTATGTCGCTCAGGTATATTATCTCCGGATGGAGAAAGAGGGCTTCCTCAATTCCTTCATCAAAGCTGTCGGCATCAACACCTACCTCTCTCTGGATGACTATTGACCTGCTGTGCTTTATGAGGTAGGTTATGGGTCTCTCAAGGACGTATATGAGCCCCGACTCCCTGTTGCAGATTTCCTTCAGGAGGGAGTAGGAGAAGAGGTTGTGTATTACGTAGGACTTCCCTATTATTGCGAGTATTCCGTTCGTCCGGGCAAGGGTCTTGAACAGGCTCTCCAAATCTTCCCTGTTGGATACTATGTTCTTGAGGTCGGGTATATCGTAGGGCACCTTAACTATGCTTACCACGTAGCTCCCCCTCTGGGTAAGGTAGGAGACCCTTATCCTTCCCACATCAGGCAGACCGAAGGAGAAGAAGCCCTCTTTTCCAAGGGGACCCAGGGATGTGGGTGTGTGGGACCTCAGGGAGACTAAGGTGTCCCTTATGTCCTCGGGAGATAAGAGAACGTCCATTATCTTGTTTATCCTCCTGTCCCTTCTCTCAACGGGGGAGGCTTTTGGTGCGAGGATTATCTCCGTGAACTCCCTCCTCTCTCCAAGATAGTTCAGTATCTCCGGACCTATGTTCATCTTGTCCTTCCCACCATCTTATTTTAGTCCTTATTCAGTCAAATATATCTGAATGTGAAAATTACCATAGTGAAAAGAAGGGTTGGATATTATATTAACATCCGGGAATAGGCAAACTTCTGGGGAGGGCATCCTTTCCAGACTCACCTATTCCTAAAACTCTTGGAGGTATGGGACATGAGACACCGACGACTTTACCTATTTGGGTCGGTTCTTGCGTGTAGTCTTTTCCTCTTATCCTGTGCAGGATCAGGAGGAGGAGGAGATAGTGATAGTCAGCAGGACGACCCCTCAAAATCAAACAAGTGGGACCAGATGAAGTGGGACCAGGGCAAGTGGGGGCTTCTTGAGGGCCCGAAAACTCTAAGGGAGGTAGTGTCATGAGGAGAGTGATGAGGTTAGTTGGTCTTGTTTCCTTTGTCTTCCTCTTCACCTACGGCGTGGCTCTCTCAGGAGAGGTCACGGGGCTCGTTGAGTTTCAGCCCAACACCACCGCAAGGTCTTCGGAGGTGAACCAGAACTTCAATACCATCAAAAATGCGGTAAATGATAACAACAGCAGGATAGGGACACTTGAGGGAGAAGTTAGCAACCATAATAGCAGAATAGGAGCCCTTGAGGGTTTTAAGGGAAATCTCTCAGGATCGGGATGCGGAACGGGACAGGTTATGACCGGCGTGAGTAATGACGGCACACCCCAGTGCACCGACCTGGGCTCATCAAGTTTGAGACGCACCCACAGTGTGACCATTCACGCATCGGCGTGCGTGCCATTCCGGAGGGTTAGTGCTGTGGGGGCTACCCACCAAGTAGCCGTTGGTTATGCGGGAGCCTACCCTATTGATGATGATGGTGCTACTAATTATCAAGTTTTTATTGAGTGCCCCATCCAACTGCCCGAAGGTGCGGTCATAAAGGAGTTCCATGTCCTCGTTTATGATAATTGCGACACGGCCGGGTGTGGTGATGGCTCTGTGGACGAAAACGTACAAGTATCCCTTGAACATGGGTCTTGGGGCGGTGATCCCTCCTCAGGTCCATCAATTTCTCCATTGGCAGATTTGACAACATCCGGGAGTGGAGCAACAGGATGGACCAAATTATCGGATACCTCCCTTAACCACACGGTTCAGCCTGGTCCGGATGATTATTATTATTTCTATGTTGAATTTTCACACGAAGACGCGGGGGCCAACCTCATATTCACCTCCGCCACAATCGTTTACGAGTACTGACCCGCCTTAGCCGGCTCTTGGGCCGGCGCCTCCTTTGAGCTCTATCATAAAGTTATCGGGAAATTAATATATCCTTTAAGTGTAGGTTCGGAAAGAGGAGGAAACCGTATGGCTGTAAAGGATATAATGGACGCACTCAGGGACAAGAGTCTTGAGGACCTCGGTCTGAAGGAAAACCTCGCCCAGCTCGTTAAGGATATAAAGCTCATAGGCGGTGAGCTTGATGTGGTTCTCTACCTGCCGAAGGCAGGTCTTGAAGATATTCTCAAGGCGAAGGTGGTTGAAGCGGTATCGGATATACCCGACGTTGAGAAGGTTAGCGTCAGGTTCGCCCAGTCGCCTCCCCGTCAGGAGCCCCAGATGCCGGCTGGTCAGCCAGCCTTCACAAAGAGAAAGGTCCCGGGTGTCAAGCACCTGATAGCTGTCGGGAGCGGTAAAGGCGGGGTTGGCAAATCAACCGTCTCCGCAAACTTAGCCCTCGCCCTCGCAAGGCTCGGCTACCGTGTTGGTCTTCTTGATGCAGATATATACGGACCGAGCATACCGACCCTGTTGGGTTTGAAAGGGGAGAGGGCAACTGTGAACGAGAGGAACAAGATAGTACCCGTAGAGAAGTTCGGTATAAAGGTTCTATCCATAGGCTTCATGCTTCCCTCGGAGGACACGCCCGTCATATGGCGTGGTCCCATGCTCATGAAGGCTCTCACCCAGTTCCTCTTTGATGTTGACTGGGGTGAGCTTGACTACCTAATCCTTGACCTACCGCCGGGAACGGGAGATGTTCAGCTGACCCTCGCTCAGAACGTTGATATATCTGGGGCTATAGTCGTAACTACGCCTCAGGATGTTGCCCTTGCGGATGTCAAGAAGGCTACCTCTATGTTCAAAGAGGTTCAGATTCCGGTGCTCGGGGTCATAGAGAACATGGCTTACTTCGTCTGCCCCGAAAGCGGTAAGAGGTACTACATATTCGGTAAGGGTAAGACCGCTGAGTTCGCATCCGCCTACGGGCTCAAGATTCTCGGTTCAATACCGATAGACCCCGAGGTGGCGGAGAGATCCGACAGGGGAGAGCCCATAGTTGTTGGAAGCCCTGATTCGGAGGTAGCAAAGGCTTTCTTTGGTATAGCCAGGATAATTACGCAGGAATTAAGTTGAGGAGGTAAGAGATGTTTGCGAAGAAGGCTGGTCAGAGGGTTGTTTACTTAGACCACATAGCCACCACGCCGGTGGCTGAGGAAGTTCTTGAGGCTATGCTCCCCTACTTCAGGGAGAAGTTCGGTAACCCAACATCCCTTCACAGCTTCGGTCAGGAGGCTAAGAAGGCTGTCAACGAGGCGAGGGAAAAGATAGCCACCCTCATAAACGCCAACACACCCGAGGAGATAGTCTTTACCTCCGGGGGTATAGAGGCTAACAACCTTGCCATAAAGGGTATAGCGAGCGCCTACAAGAGGAGGGGAAACCACATAGTGACTACAGACATAGAGCACCACTCCATACTCCACCCCTGTAAGACCTTGGAGAGAGAAGGCTGGGAGGTTACGTACCTCAAGCCTGACAGGTACGGACTTATAGACCCCGAGCAGGTGAGGGAGGCTGTCAGGAAGGACACAGTCCTTGTGTCCATAGGGCACTCAAACCGTGAGATAGGGACTATCCAGAACATAAAGGAGCTCGTTCAGGCTGCCAAGGAGAAGAACCCCAAGGTTATATTCCACACCGACGCAGCACCGACCCTCGGGCACTATCCCGTTGACCTCAAGGACTGGGGCGTTGATGCCGCATCCTTCACAGCTCACCTCATGTACGGACCCAAGGGTGTGGGAGCTCTCTGGACGAGGAAGGGTGTAAAGGTCAGACCCCTCATAGAGGGCGGAACCCAGGAGAGGGGTGTGAGGGCTGGAACGGAGAACGTTCCCGGCATAGTTGGCTTCGGTGCCGCTGCGGAGCTCACCATGAAGGAGCTTGAGGACAGAATGACAAGACTTGCCAACTACAGGGACAGGCTCAGGAAGGCTTTTGAGGAGAAGCTTGAGTATATAGAGTTTACGGGACACCCAACCCAGAGGCTTCCCCACCACCTCTCCCTCATAGTTCACTTCGTTGAAGGAGAGGCGATGCTTCTGAGGTGCGACCTCATGGGTATAGAGACTGCATCGGGTTCAGCCTGCGTATCCCTTGCACTGAAGCAGTCTCACGTCCTCTTTGCCATAGGGGTTCCCAAGGAGGTCTCAAACGGCTCAATAGTCTTCAGCTTCGGAAGGGAGAATACCGAGGAGGATGTGGAGTACGCCTCTGAGGAGTTCCCCAAGATAGTCAACTGGCTGAGAAGCCTATCTCCCTTCAACCCCGAAAACTGGGACAAGTACGTTAAATCAAGGGAAGGAGCTCACTGAGAGCTCCGGCTCCCCTTTTCCCTTTTTAGATAAATACAGCAGAAGGGCTTCAGTCTGACCTCAAATCCCTTCAGAACCTCGGATAGCTCCCTCCCGCTCTTAGGATTCCTTATCCCCCTGTCAATCTCAAGCAGAGGAACGAGGACAAAGTCCCTCTCCTCAAGGTGAGGGTGGGGAATCTTGAGCTCTTCACTTTCAAGGACTTCATTCTCATACAGGAGGATGTCTATATCTATCTCCCTCGGTCCCCAGCGAAACCTCTCCCTCCTGCCAACAGCCTTTTCTATTTCCTTTAGCCTCCTCAGGAGTTCCTCGGGAGGGATATCCGTCCAGAGCTCAAGGACGCAGTTCAGAAAGGGAGGCTGTTCCTCAACTCCCCAAGGCTCGCTCTCATACACGCTTGATACACCGACCACATCCCCGAGCTCCTTGAGCCTGTCTATAGCGGAGAGTAGGTAGCTCAGCCTGTCACCTAAGTTGCTTCCAAGACCCAAGAAGACTCTTTTCCTTGACCTCATTCTCTGAAGGCTTAAATTTAATGCAACTTCACAGAAGGAGCAGGACATGACACTACCTAAGCTTAAGATAAGACACATCGTCGCTGACATACCCATAATACAGGGTGGAATGGGTGTGGGTATATCCTGGGAGAACCTCGCCGGAGCTGTCGCAAGGGAGGGTGCAATAGGCGTTGTATCCGCCGTTGGAACGGGATACAGGCACCCGGACTTGGTAAAGAGGGACAAGTTTGGAAGACCCGTGGGCTCGGAGAACACCCACAGTCCGGAGGCTCTGAAGAGGATAATTCAGGATGCAAAGGAGATAGCAGGCGGAAGGGGCGCTATAGGCGTTAACATCCTCTCGGCTATAACCGACTACGGAAGGGTTGCAAAGGACGCAGCTGAAGCAGGTGCGGACATCATAATATCGGGTGCTGGACTTCCCCTCTCACTGCCCCAGTACGTTGAGGGGTACGAGGTAGCTCTCGTCCCTATAGTCTCCTCGGCGAGGGCGCTCAACCTGATATGCAGGACCTGGAAGAGGAGGTACGGCAGGCTCCCCGATGCGGTGGTTCTGGAGGGTCCCAAGTCGGGAGGACATCAGGGCTTCAGGTACGAGGACTGTTTCAAACCCGAGTATCAGCTGGAGAACCTCCTGCCGGAGGTCTTAGAGGAGGCGAGCAGGTGGGGAGAGATCCCTGTTGTTGTGGCTGGCGGTGTATGGAGCTACGAGGACATAAAGTGGTACATGGAAAGGGGTGCTGCTGGAGTCCAGATGGCTACCCGCTTTGTTGCCACCCAGGAGTGTGACGCTCCCCTCATATACAAGGAGGTGGTCCTTAACGCCGAAGAGGAGGACATAATGCTCCTCAAGTCTCCCGTTGGCTACCCCCTGAGGGTTATAAAGACGCCCTTCATAGAGAGGCTCCTCGCAGGGGTTAACGGCTGGAAGGGGTGTGTTTCTAACTGCGTTACTCCCTGCAACAGGGGTGAAGAGGCTAAGAAGGTGGGCTTCTGCATAGCCGACAGGCTCGGAGCTGCCTGGCTCGGCAACTACGAGGAGGGTATATTCATCATAGGTGCCAACGGGCACCTCCTCAAGAGGCAGGGGATAATATCGGTGAAGGAGCTCCTTGAGATACTGACCGGGAAGAGACCGGACCCCACCTTGGAGCCTATCCAAGTATCCTGACGGAGGTTAGCATCCTCTCCTGGCTTCTGTCCCTCCTGTGGGATGGGAGCCCTTCGGTGCACACGGTGCAAAGCTCAAGAACTCCTATGCTCTTAACCCCAAGCTCTCTGAGTTCACCCATGACAGCCCTGTGGAGGTCCATGTAGAGCTTTCCCCCTCTCTCCTCAACGTAGCCGGGAAAGAGTCTTCTGAACTCTGAACCTACCTCGTAACAGCAGGACTTGGCGGCGGGTCCGAGGAAGGCAAAGAGCTTTCCAACCTCTTCAAAGACCGAAAGCCTCCCTATGGTCTTCTCAATCACGCCCGAGGCTATACCTCTCCAGCCTGCGTGTATAACACCCACCCACTCTTCGCCTATGAGAACCACCGGGACGCAGTCGGCTGTCCTCACCCCTATCTCAACGTTCCTGAGGTTTGTTATCACAGCGTCTCCTATCAAGGGCAGAGCGGGGAATTTGGTCAGGGTTATGACCCTGTTGGTGTGCTTCTGGATGGGAAGGTATAGCCTCCCGTGTTCCTTCCAGGAGGTCTTCACCTCTATGAGCTTGTTGCCCAGCCTTGAGCTGTAGTTCAGCTCTTTAACCTCTTTGCCTTCTCTGATGTCTTCTCCACGCATCTCATCACCGTTCCCTTGAAGCCCTTTCTCTCAAGGTAGGCGAGCCCCTCTATCGTTGTCCCTCCCGGAGAGGTGACCTTTGTAGTCCAGTCGTTGGGATTTCCTCCCAGGGTCCTTATGAGCTCCGCACTTCCCGCCAGGGTATCTGAGGCTATTCTGAGAGCTTCTTCGTAGGCAAAGCCCTCCTTCACACCCGCGAGGGCGAGGGCGTCTATGAACTGGAACACGAAGGCTGGACCGCTTCCCGCGAGGGCTGTGAAGCTGTCAAAGAGACTTTCGGGTATCTCGTAGAGGCTGCCGCAGCAGGAAAGGAGCTTGAGGACCTCATCAAACTCTTCCTCTTCCAGCCTTCCGTTCTGGGCAACCGCTATGGTCCCCTTCCCCACGAGGAGGTTTATGTTTGGCATAAGACGGACGACCTTCTGATCCTTTCCGAGAACCTCTTCATAGAAGCTGAGCTCAAGCCCCGCAGCGACTGTGAGGAGTATCTTTCCCTTCAGGCTCTCTTTGAGCTCTAAGAGGACGCTTCTAACATCCTTTGGCTTAACGGCGAGGAGCAC
>NZ_JBWONM010000163.1:0-2273 GCF_056450045.1 Hydrogenivirga sp. | reverse complement strand
AGGTAGAGGTATCGGGTAAGGTTTACAGGGCTTGGAAGGTGCTCTTGCTCCCGGATATAGAGACAAAAGGGCTCCTGAAGCCGAAGGGGGAGTGGTACGTCTGGGTTGACAAGGACACAAACATCCCGGTTAAGCTAAAGGTTAAATTTACAATAGGAAGTGTTGATATCCTGCTTAGCAGGGTGAAGGGGTACAGGAAGCTCCTGTTGGAGGTGAAGTATGAACAGGCTGGAGTACTTCAAAAAACTTCTCAATAGTGCCAAGGACAACCCCATGGTTCATTACTCCTTGGCTCAGGAGTATTTCAAGATAAAGGATTATGAGAATGCGATAAGGCATATTGAGGAGTACCTCAGGCTCCAAGAGGACGAGGGGGCTATCTACAGGCTCTTAGCCCGGTGTTACGAAGAGCTCGGTGAGTTTGGAAAGGCTGTTGAGGTCCTTGAAGAGGGCATAAAACAGGCAATGAAGTTCAACCACCCCTCAATGGCAGAGGAGTACAGGCAGTGGGCTGAGGAGCTAAGGAACCTGAGCTTCTGACATCTTCCTTACGTTCTCCTCACTTCCAAGGACGAGCAGTATATCCCCTTCAGCGAGCACATCGTCCGCAGAGGGGTTCACGAGGACCTCCTCGCCCCTCTTTATGGCGAGCACGTTTATACCGTAGCGTCTCCTCAGGTCAAGCTCCCTGAGACTCCGCCCAACGAGTCTTTCCGGAGCCTCTATCTCAAATATGCTGTATCCGCGGGCGAAGGGTATCTCCGCAACCATACCCGATATCAGAAGCATCCTTGCCAGCTTTACAGCCATCTCCCTCTCTGGATAGACGACCCTGCTCACACCGAGCTTGCTTAGAACCTCTCCGTGGAGGGGGTTTATAGCCTTCGCCACAACTTCCCTCACACCCCTCTTCAGGAGCATGACGGTGATGAGGATGCTTGCCTCAACGTTGGTTCCTATGCTGAGTATTACGGTGTCTGCCGTCAGTATACCTGACTCCTCAAGGGCTTTCTCATCTAAGGCGTCCGCTATGTAGGCATGGGTGACGAAGTCGCTAACCTGTCTCACCTTTTCCGGGTCCTTGTCCATGGCTATCACTTCCATTCCGGCCTCTGAAAGGGTCTTTGCTACGTAAAAGCCGAACTTACCGAGCCCTATAACACCGAAGGTCCTCTTCAAAGCAGCAACCTCGCCTCTGGATGTCTGACCCTGCTCTCGGTCTCCCTTCCGATGAGGGCGATTGCAAAGCTCAGCACACCAACCCTTCCAACGAGCATGGTGATGACTATAAGTATCTTACTTATGGGTGATAGCTCCGCGGAGAAGCTGAGCCCGTTGCCGTTTCCCACGGAGAGACCCACCGTTGAGAAGGCTGACACAACCTCAAAGAGGGTGCTCAGGAAGTCCTTTTCCTCCACCCTGTCTATGATTAGGTTTATCAGGGCTATGTACATAAAGCCGAGCGAGGTTACCACCATAGCCCTGCGTACATGCTCCTGAGTCAAGCTCCTGCTAAAGACCACAGCTTCAGCCCTGCCTCTTATGTAGGATAGCACCGCCAGTACAAGGACAGCAAAGTTTGTGGTCTTTACACCGCCTCCCGTGCTTCCCGGTGAGGCACCGATGAACATGAGGAGCATTATCAAGAACACGGAGGACTCGGACAGGAGGGAGGTATCAAAGGTGTTGTAGCCGGCTGTTCTTGAGGAGATGCTGAAAAATAGGGTTGAGAGGAGCCTCTCCTTCCAACCGAGGGACCACAGCCCCTCCCTGTGAAAGGCTTCCGTCATGAGGAGACCAGCCCATCCAAGGGCGATGAGTCCGAAGCTTATCGTTAGAACCAGCTTCGTGTGGGTTGAAAGCCTGAGAACCTTTCCCTTCAGGAAGAGGTAAAGGTCGTTTATGACGAAAAATCCTATTCCCCCAACGATGATGAGGGCTGACACTATCAGGTTTGTGGCTACATCCCCCCTGAAGGAAATGAGGTTGTCGGAAAACAGGGAGAAGCCTGCGTTGTTGAAGGCAGATACCGAGTGAAACAGGGCTGGAAATAGAGCCTCCTTGGGACCGAACCTGCCCATCCACGAGAGGTACAGGAGGAAAAATCCTACCCCTTCGCTCAGTATCACAAATATGACAACCCTTTTCAGGAAGCGGACGAGTCCGTACACACCTGGGTAGTTCAAAGCCTCGGCAAGGACCAGCCTCTCCCTCAGACCTATCCTCTTTCCGAGGGTAATGAGGAGGAAGGTCGTCAGGGTCATGTATCCGAG
>NZ_JBWONM010000162.1:0-4024 GCF_056450045.1 Hydrogenivirga sp. | reverse complement strand
TTCTCAAAGTAGGTTCTCGTCTCTTCTAAGTTGAAGAGCTTTCTTTCGGCAGAAGACCACCATTGGGAGGGTATCTCCATAATATAATTTTCTCACATGAGCAAATTTATCTTCGTCACCGGCGGTGTTCTCTCTTCTCTGGGCAAAGGCGTCACCTCCGCCTCTGTGGGAGCTCTCCTTGAGGGTATGGGGTACAGGGTGACCCTTCAGAAGCTTGACCCCTATCTCAACGTTGACGCCGGGACAATGAACCCCTACCAGCACGGGGAGGTTTACGTCACCGACGACGGAGCGGAAACAGACCTTGACCTCGGGCACTACGAGAGGTTCACCGACGCTATCATGAGGAAGGACAACAACGTTACAGCGGGGAAGGTTTACTTTAACGTCATAACAAGGGAGAGGAAGGGCGGCTACTTAGGGGCTACGGTTCAGGTGATTCCCCATATAACCGAAGAGATAAAGGAGCTCATAAAGAAGGTCTCCGATGAGCACGACGTCGTCATAGTTGAGGTCGGAGGGACTGTCGGGGATATAGAAGGCTTGCCCTTCCTTGAGGCTGTCCGCCAGCTCTCCCTTGAGATAGGCAGAAAGAACTCAATGTTCATACACGTGACCTACGTCCCCTACATAAAGACGGCAGGGGAGCTCAAGACGAAGCCCACCCAGCACTCGGTGAAGGAGCTTAGGGCTATAGGTATTCAGCCCGATGCCCTGATATGCAGGGCTGATAGGGACCTTCCCAAGGGGATAAAGGCAAAGATCGCCCTCTTCTCAAACGTTGATGAGGAAGCGGTCATATCCGCCCCCGACCTTGATTACATCTACGAGCTTCCGAACAAGCTCAAGGATGAGTGGCTTGACAGATTGGTGGCCAACAGGCTTGACCTGACCTACAGGGATAACAATATCTATAAGTGGAAGAAGATAGTCAACATCCTCAGAAGGACCGACAGGGAGGTGAACATAGCGGTTGTCGGCAAGTACGTTGAGCTCAAGGATGCCTACAAGAGCATAGCGGAGGCTCTGACCCACGGCGGGATAGCCAACGGCACGAGGGTTAACATACTGTGGCTGAGCTCTGAAAGGCTTGATCTGCCTGAGCTTCAGAAGGCTGACGGCATCCTCGTTCCGGGGGGTTTTGGGGAGAGGGGGATAAAGGGTAAGATAGAGGCTCTGCGCACCGGTAGGGAGAAGGGTCTCCCCACCTTCGGTATATGTCTGGGGATGCAGCTCATGGCTATAGAGTTCGCCAGGAACGTTATAGGGTTGAAGGATGCCAACTCAACGGAGTTTGACCCCAACACCAAGAACCCAGTCATAGACCTCATGGAGGAGCAGAAGAAGGTTGAGGACCTCGGAGGTACAATGAGGCTCGGAGCTTACCCCTGTGTGCTTCAGGAGGGAACCAAGGTCAGGGAGATATACGGGGTTGAGAGGGTAAGCGAGAGGCACAGACACAGGTACGAGTTCAACAACAGCTTCAGGAAAGTGTTTGAAGAACACGGCGTGGTCTTCTCGGGGCTATCGCCCGATGGGAAGCTCGTTGAGATCATTGAGCTGAAGGACCATCCTTGGTATATAGGCTGTCAGTTCCATCCTGAGTTCAAGAGCAAGCCCTTTGCACCCCATCCCCTCTTCGCTTCCTTCATTAAGGAAGCTCTCAATCGTAGATTATAATTTATAAACTGAGCCGGCGTAGCTCAGTCGGCAGAGCGAGGCACTCGTAATGCCTAGGTCGCGGGTTCAAGTCCCGCCGCCGGCTTTGTAAAGAGATGGGAAAAACGGTCAAGCTCTCCCTCGGAATCGCAACCCTTCTACCCCTATTTTACTTCACACTCCTCTTCCTGACGCCCCTTGGCAAGGTCTTCTCCATAGACCCCCTCTCTTCTGAAGCTCCGCCCTGGCTCCTCTATTTCACAGCCTTTCACTTCTTCATGTACCTTTACACTGGCTTCCTGCTCGCCTTTTATGTGATAAACCTGTTCGGTAAGAAGGGCATGGAGAGAGACAGGAAGGTTCTGTGGGCTCTGGCTCTTATACTGGGGAGCGTGTTTGTCATGCCGATTTACTGGTACTTCCACCTCTGGAAGGAGGACTGAACTCCATGGCAGGGTACTCTCCCTTGGTATAAGATATTAGGTATGGAGAAGACGATAATAATAGGAGGAAAGGCGGGAGCAGGCATAAAGGAAGCGGGGAGGATGCTGGCGGGGGTCCTCTCAAACCTCGGGTACTACGTATTCGGCTACGTTGACTACCCCTCACTGATAAGGGGAGGGCACAACTTCGTCAGCCTCACCTTCTCGGAAAGACCTGTAAGGAGCACCGACAGGAAGGCGGACATCATAGTAGCTACCGACGGAAGGAGCATAAAAGCCCACCTTGAGGATGAGAAGGAGGGTACGGTCTGGGTGATAAACGAGAAGGAGAGCAAGGAGGGAGCCATAAAGGCACCATTCAAGGAGGTCGCTCCGGGCTTCTTCAAGAGCTCCTCCGTTCTGGGAGCCGTTCTTAAGCTCCTCGGCATCCCCCTTGAGGAGGGTCTTCCCTTTGTAACGAGCCTTCCCCAGAGGGAGAAGAACGAGCAGATATACAGAGAGGCTTACAACGCAGTCCCCCAGCTCTATGAGGTGAAGGCTCTGGGCGGGAAGAGAGGGGATATACTGACTGGAAACGAGTGCATAGCCCTCGGCTCGGTTGATGGAGGGCTGGATTTCTACGTTGCCTATCCCATGACACCGGCTTCGCCGGTCCTTCACTATCTTGCCAAGAGAAAGGATGAGTTTGGGATAAAGGTAGTTCACCCGGAGAACGAGATAGGCGTGATAAACATGGCTCTTGGCATAGCCTACGCGGGGAAGAGGGCGATGGTGGGAACCTCCGGAGGGGGATTCGCCCTCATGACGGAGACCCTCAGCCTCGCAGGTATGTCCGAGACCCCTATCGTCATATATGAAGCTCAGAGGGCTGGACCGAGTACGGGAGTCCCTACCTACACAGCCCAGGCGGACCTTCTGTTCTGCCTCTTTGCAGGTCACGGGGATTTCCCGAGGGTTGTTGTCGCCCCCTCAACCCCGGAGGAGGCTTACGCCCTCGCGAGGGACTCCCTGAACATCGCCTGGAGGTTCCAGACCCCCGTTATCCTTCTCGGGGACAAGCACCTGGGTGAGAGCTACTTCACGGTGCCCTTGGAGAGAAGGAGGGTAGTTGAGGAACCAAAGCTCTGGGAGGGGAACGGAGAATACAGAAGATACGAGATAACTGAGGACGGAATATCCCCCTTAGCCTTTCCCGGAAGGGAGGGCGTTGTTGTTAAGGCAACGAGCTATGAGCACGACGAGAGGGGTATAACCGTTGAGGATGCGGAGTCGGTGAGGCGTATGCAGGAAAAGAGGATGGCCAAGGAAGGGACCATAAGGGAGTACGTCCTCTCAAGGGAGGACTCGGTCGTGATCGGGGGAAGTGAAGGGTCCGACAGGGTTATAATCACCTGGGGCTCAACAGCCTGCACGGTTGAGGACGTAGCCAGTGAGCTCGGCTACAGGGTGGTCAGACCCCTCTTCCTTGAGCCCTTTCCCACCGAGAAGGTCCTTAGGGAGATAGAGGGTGCGAGGGAGATTCTGTGTGTTGAGCTTTCCGCAAGCGGTCAGTTTGAAAAGCTGCTGAATATGAACGGAATAAGGGTAGACAGGAGTGTAAGGAAGTACGACGGCAGACCCTTTTTCAGGGACGAGCTTGCCGGCATGCTGAGGGAGGTTTGATATGGGTGTGGTGAAAAGCCTTTACACGGGTACGGAGATAACCTGGTGCAGGCTCTGTGGAAACTTCGGGTTGATGAGCGCCTTTGTGTGGGCTGTTGAGGAGCTCGCTGAGAGCATCCCCCTTGAGAGGTTTGTCATACTCTCGGGGATAGGGTGCCACGGGAAGATAGTTGATTACATAGACCTCAGCAGCTTTTACTCCATCCACGGCAGGGTTCCGCCGACTGCAACGGGTATAAAGCTTGCCAACCCAGACCTCA
>NZ_JBWONM010000161.1:0-3000 GCF_056450045.1 Hydrogenivirga sp. | reverse complement strand
AGGTGTATTCAGTACGCAAGGGAGAGGGGGATTGAAGTCCTTGCAACCTTCACGGACGAGGGAATATCGGGAACGAAAGAGGACAGACCCAACTTCCAGAGAGCTGTTGAGTTTGCAATCAGCGAGAAAGTTGATGCGTTCATAGTCTTTGACACCTCTCGCTTTGCAAGAGACAGGGCTACGGCAATCTACTACAAGCGACTCCTGAGAAAGCACGGAGTTCAGCTCCACTACGTCGTAGCTCCTCTACCCGACGACCCTCTCGCATCCGTCCTCGTTGAAGGAGTATCGGAGCTTCTGGACGAATACTACGTCCACATCATCAGGGAGCACACCTTGAGGGGGATAGAGGAGAGCATAAAAAAACGCATCTATCCGAAGAACAAGTGTCCCGTGGGATACAAAATAGTGAGGGGAGAGGACGGGAAGGGAAAGATATACAGAGATGAGGAGAGCGGGAAGGTATACCTTCGCATACTCCAGCTCTTCAAAAACGGACTCGGTGCTAAGGAGATAGCAAGGGTTTTGAACAGGGAACTTCGCACGGATGAGTGGAACAAGAAGAAGGTTCTGAGAGTCCTCAAAACCCGATATACAGGGGAGTTATCAAGTACAGCAGTCTTGAGGTCTACTTTGAAGACCTCAGATACATATCGGACGAGGAGTGGTTTGAAGTGCAGAAGAAACTGGAGGAGAGGACACATAGCGGTGGACAGGCTAAGTCCGACCTCCTCTTCCTCGGACTTTTGAAGTGCGGGAAGTGCGGAGCTTCCATGACGACCATGAGGGGGATAGGGAGAGGAGGGAAGTACTCCTACTACACCTGCGTGGGCAGGAGGGAGGGAAGGTGCAAGCAGGAGAACCTCAGAGCCGACCACGTGGACGAGTTCCTCCTGAAGGAGATAACCGATTACATACTCAGCGAGGATAACCTCAAGAGGATTGCGGACAGACTCTCCCGTGCAATTGCGATGAGGAAGGATGAGCACCTTTCCCGCATTCAGGAGCTGAAGACTGCAATAGCGGACGTGCAGAAGAGACTTGACAACCTCATCCGTGCTATTGCTGAGGGAATACCTGCTCAGGTGGTAAGGGATGAGGTGCAGAAGCTAACGAGAGAGAAGGAAGTCCTCGAGGGAGAGCTCGTCTCCCTTACGAAGCTTACCACCCTCTCTCCCAGACCTCAGATAGCTCCTCAGGAAGTCAGGGAGATGTTTGAGGAGCTCATGAGAAAGCAGGACGTAAAGCAGGTGAGGACGCTCCTGAGAACCCTCATCTCCTCCATCATCTACGACGAAAGTACCTTCAGGGTAAGGTACAACGAGGAACTGTTCGGGTTCACGATGTTGGGAAGTTTGGGGAGGGTGACGGGACTTGAACCCGCGACATGGGGATCCACAGTCCCCCGCTCTACCAGCTGAGCTACACCCTCCTGCTAAGTTTTAAATTATACCACTCTGAGCTTTGGTAAAGAACCAGCCTTCTTCCCTTCCCTGAGACTCCCGAGCAGTTCAGAGGCTGAGCTTTCAAGCTCCATTAGGTTGAGCCTTACCTCAGAAGGACAACCCTCAATCTGCCTCACCGCCTTGGAGAGGACCCTTATAGCCTTATCCCTCTCCCCTTGGGTGTAGTGATGGAGGGATATGGCGAGCCTGATAACCCCCTGGTAGCACTCCCTCTTCTTTTCATCCTTAACGTGCTCCCAGACCTCTTCAAGCACCTCGTGGGCTTCGTAGAACCTTCCCTCCTCCCAGAGCCTCTGAGCTACCTTGAGAAGCTCAAGCTCCCTGTCTATGCCGAGGATAGATTCAGCCCCCCTGACCTTGGAGGGGACTTCTTCAAAGAGGAGGTGCATGAAGGCGTGAGCCTCAATGGGCTTTATCCTCTTTCGCCTTGTGGAATCAATCAGCCTGAAGTAAGCTTTAGGTTCCTTTATTGATAAGGACCTGCCGGAGGCAGGTGTTATGGGAATGAAGATATGAGGGTTGAGCATGTAGGCGAAGTGGGTGGCAACGTAGAAGCCGTGCTCTCCGAGGGAGACAAACCTCTTGAGGAGTTCCTCAAAAAGTTCTTCGGGGTTCTGGATATCAAGCGTACCCTCAACCCCAATCTCATGAAAGAAATCCTTTAGCCAGCTGAAGGCTTCCCTTCTCCTGTCTCTCTCCTTAACCGTGAGCTCATAGAAGCTCTCCCAACAGCTGACGAGGACGAAGGGGGAGAAGCACTCCCCAAGTGTGTAGGATCCCTTCTTTGAGAGGAAGTTGAAGTACCTCTTGTATATCTGTATCTGTGAGCTGTCCTCCAACCAGAGGGAGAGGAGCCGCTTTGTCCTCTCAAGCATTGATAGGGCTATTCCCCTCTGGAGCTTTCCCTGGTAAAGGCTCACGAGGGCTTTTGAAGCCTCAAGGGGGAGACTCCTCTTCTCTACGTGGGTATAAAAGTACTGGGCGCTCGCTAATATCTTCTCTTCCACAGAGAAAAGCTTAAGGGAAAAGGAGGGGCAAGGAAAAGGAGATATATCACATTAAAAAGTTGACATCCTCCAGCAGGTTTTACAGAAGGTTTCCGTAGAATGCTAAGTATGAGACTGTATGGAGCTAGCTTGCTTCTTTCATTACTCTCTACATCCTCCTGGGGGTTAAAAGTTGACATGGTCAGTCCTTTTGATAACATTTTAAAAGGAGGGTAAACATGAGTAAGGGACCAAAAATGTATGGTCGCCCAGAGGTATGTATATACGAACAGTTTGCATATCTTCCAGATATTACAGCATATCCGAATAGTTCGGATATGAACGAGTTAGGCGACAGCCACAAGGAGGAATAAGTATGACAAGACTATATGCCCCTATTACAATCTATGACTTAGAAAAGTTAAAAGAATTGGCATTAAGAGAGCACGAAGGATTTTTTGAAAGAAATCCCCATCTGAAAAGGGCTTTTTATAACTCACTCATCGGAATATGTCTATGTCAAGGTGCCGCTTCTCATTATCTCAATC
>NZ_JBWONM010000160.1:0-5856 GCF_056450045.1 Hydrogenivirga sp. | reverse complement strand
CACGAGTTCATTCTCTAACATGTGTTCGGAGTAAATTCCTCTATCAAAAACGGTGGTTTTCTTGTAAAAGCTTGAGTGCCAAGCACTAAAGTTGTGCAAAACTTTAGATTATTATGAGACGGGAGGAAGATCTTTCAGAGGTGGAAGAGGATCTCCTGCTTATGCTCGGTTATCTTATAAGTAAACATGCTGATGGGGAAAGATACTTTCTACTCTCACGACAACAGGGAGAACTTATAAGTATAGCTGTCAGGCTTGAAGGTAACAAGTAGGGGAGAATGGCGTAAATTAGTTAAAGCCCTTCACGATTGAAAGGAGATGCCGATAGTCTATTATTATCACTTATGGAAAAGGTCTACACCTACGATACGACTTTGAGAGACGGCTCCCAGGCGGAAGGGGTTAACTTCTCCTTAGAGGACAAGCTCCGCATAGCCCAAAAGCTTGATGAGTTCGGCATAGATTACATAGAGGGAGGCTGGCCCTACGCCAACCCAAAGGACAACCTGTTCTTCCGCAAGCTGAAGTCCCTTAAGCTCATCCACTCAAAGCCGGTAGCCTTCGGCTCAACGAGGAAGCCCGGCAAGAGCATAAAGGAGGACAGGCAGATAGAGGCTCTCATAAAGGCTGAGGTTCCGGTTATAACTGTCTTTGGTAAGAGCTGGGACCTTCACGTTACCGACGCCCTGAAGACAACCCTTGATGAGAACCTCAACATGGTCTATGAGACCGTTGAGTACCTGAAGAAATACGTTGAAGAGGTCATATTTGATGCGGAGCACTTCTTTGATGGCTACAGCGCAAACCCCGATTACGCCCTCGCCGTCCTTGAGGCGGCTCTCAGAGGGGGTGCGGACTGGATAGTTCTGTGTGATACGAACGGAGGAAAGCTCCCCCACGAGGTCTACGAGATAACGAAGCTCGTCAAGGAGAGGTTCCCCGAGGCAAAGGTAGGCATACACGCCCACAACGACTCGGACACCGCGGTTGCAAACTCCATAATGGCGGTCCTTGCAGGTGCGAGGCAGGTTCACGGCACCATAAACGGCATAGGCGAAAGGACGGGGAACGCTAACCTCTGTTCCATAATACCCAACCTCCAGCTCAAGCTCGGCTACGACCTCATACCGGAGGAGAACCTCAAGAAGCTAACGGAGCTCGCGAGATTTGTGGCTGAGCTTTCAAACATGCCCCTCCCGAGGAACATGCCCTACGTCGGTGAGAGCGCCTTTGCCCACAAGGGAGGAGTCCACGCCTCAGCGGTGATGAAGAAGGCAAAGACTTACGAACACATAGACCCCGAGCTGGTAGGGAACAGAAGAAAGATAACCGTATCGGACCTCGCCGGAAAGAGCAACCTGCTTTACAAGCTCAGGGAGTTCGGTATAGAGGTGGATGAGAAGTCCCCAGACCTCCTGAAGCTCATTGAGCGCATAAAGGAGCTTGAGAAGGAAGGATACCACTTTGAGGCTGCGGAGGCTTCCCTTGAGCTCCTGTGCAAGAGGTACTTTGGACTTGTAAAGGACTACTTTGACTTTGACGCCTACAGGGTTCTCATAGCCAAGAGGAGGGACGACAGCATCCCCACCTCTGAGGCAACGGTCAGGCTCGCGGTTGAGGGTGTTGATGAACACACCGCAGCTTTAGGGAACGGTCCCATAAGCGCCCTTGACAGAGCCCTCAGGAAGGCTCTTGAGGAGTTCTACCCCAACCTCAAGGAGATACAGCTCATAGACTACAAGGTCAGGATAATAAACGAGTCCGAGGGGACCTCCGCAAAGGTCAGGGTTCTGGTAGAGACTACCGATGGAAAGAGGAAGTGGGGGACTGTAGGGGTGTCGGAGAACGTCATTGAGGCATCCTGGATAGCCCTCAGGGATGCCATAGTTTACAAGCTCATGAAGGACGAGGAGGACCTGCAAGACTCTTGATGCTGTCCATTATGTCAAGGGCAGCCCTCCTGTAGCCCTTCAGGTTGTCCTCGTAAGCGGTATACCTCTTAGGCTTTCCTAAGATCACCCTTATCGGGTGCCCTGGGCTGGGGAACCTCCTTCCCTTCGGGAAGACAACGTCCGTTCCCTCTATCAGGACTGGGACCACCGGAACACCGCTCTTTACCGCCAAAAGACCAACACCGGGCTTTGGTCTGAGAAACTCCCCGGGTCTCGCCCTCGTTCCTTCGGGAAATATAGCAACACCGCATCCCTTATGCAGGAGCTCAAGGACCATCTCAAGGGTCTCCACATCACCTGCACCCCTGCGCACGGGAACAGCCCTCATGTGCCTTATAAACCATCCGAGAGGTGGCTTGAAGAGCTCCTCCTTAGCAACAAAGACGAGGGGCTCGGGGAAGACCGAGTTCAGCACGGGTGGGTCAAGGTGGCTCCTGTGGTTGGATGCTACTATAAAAGGACCGCTTCGCGGTATGTTCTCAGCACCAAGGACCTCAACCCTGAATACCTTCCTGAAGATGGGTTTTACAAGGGGACAGAGGGGCTTTAGCAGATATCTCCCCGTTGGCGTCAGAGGGCAGCCGGACACCTACTCCTTCCTCTCAACCTTCTCTTTCAGAAAGCTTATCAGCTCTTCAAGGGACATGCTACCGAGATTGCCCTCCTTCTTGCTCCTGACAGAGACCGTGTTGTTTTCCGCCTCCCTGTCTCCAACGACCACAACGTAAGGAATCTTCATGAGCTCCGCTTCCCTTATCTTTGCGTTCATCCTCTCGTCCCTGTCATCTATATCCGCCCTGAATCCCGCCTCCTGCAGGGCGCTGAGCACCTTTCTGCCGTAATCAAGGTGTCTGTCCGCTATGGGGACTATCCTCACCTGAGTTGGCGATAGCCACAGGGGCAGGAGTCCGGCGTAGTGTTCAAGGAGTATCCCGGTAAACCTCTCTATGGAGCCCAGAAGTGCCCTGTGTATCATGTAGGGTCTGTGCTTCTTGTTATCCGGACCCACGTAGGTCATGTCAAAGCGCTCGGGCAGGTTGAAGTCAAACTGAATCGTTGAGCACTGCCAGAGCCTTCCTATAGCATCCCTTATCTTCACGTCTATCTTGGGACCGTAGAAGGCTCCTCCTCCCTCATCTATCTCGTAAGAGTATCCGAGGTCCTCAACAGCCTTCTTGAGCGCGTTTTCCGAAACCTCCCACTGCTCATCCGAGCCTATGGCATCCTCAGGTCTCGTTGATACGTATATCTTGAAGTCCTCAAAACCAAAGTCCTTCAGAACCTGAAGGGCGAGGTCAAGGGTATCCCTTATAACCTCATCAACCTGCTCCGGCATACATATTATGTGGGCATCGTCCTGTGTAAAGCCCCTGACCCTCAAGAGCCCGTGAAGGACTCCCGACATCTCATATCTGTAAACGGTACCCAGCTCCGCAAGCTTTATGGGAAGCTCTTTGTAGCTCCTGACCTTGCTCTTGTATATGGCAATGTGGAAGGGACAGTTCATCGGCTTGACGTAGTACTCCTCACCCTCCATCTCCATTGGGGGGAACATGTTGGGCTTGTAGCACTCAAGGTGACCGCTTATCTCCCAGAGCTTGGACTTGCCCACGTGGGGCGTGTAGACGAACTGATAACCTCTCTTTATGTGCTCTTCCTTCCAGTAATCCTCAAGGACCTTTCTGTATATCGCTCCCCTCGGAAGCCAGAGGACGAGCCCAGCTCCAACGTTGTCATCTATCATGAAGAACTCAAGCTCCCTGCCGAGCTTCCTGTGGTCCCTCTTCTTAGCCTCTTCGTAAAAGCGGAGCCTCTGCCTGAGCTCCTTGTCCGTCCAGTATGCCATGCCATAAATCCTCGTGAGCTGAGGCTGATCCGCCCTGCCGAGCCAGTATGCACCCGATATTGATGTAAGCTTGAAGGCACCAGCTTTGCCGGTTGAGGGGAGGTGGGGACCTCTGCACAGATCTATGAAGTCCCCCTGCTGGTAAACGGATATGACGTCTTCTGGGGGGATCCTGTTTATTATGTCTATCTTGTACTTCTCCTTTAGCTTTTCAAAGAGCTTTACAGCCTCCTCCTTCTCAAGCTCCTTCCTGAGAATCGGGTAGTCCCTCTTTATTATCTCCCTCATCTTCTCTTCTATCTTTGGAAGGTCCTCCTCCGTTATCCTGTGCCCCTCAACCTCAACGTCGTAGTAAAAGCCCTCTTCCGTCGTTGGTCCTACTCCCAAGTGGACCTTATCCGCTCCGTAGAGCTCCTTGAGAGCCTGAGCCATTATGTGGGCTAAGGAGTGCCTCATTATCTCTAAGCTCTCGGGGTCTTCCTTTCTTATCGGCTTTATCTCACCCTCCTGGGTTACGGGTGTCTGGAGGTCAAGTATCCTATCCCCTATCTTGCCTCCAAGTGCGTCCTCTATGCCCGCCTTCCTGAAGACTTCCCCGAGGGGAGTTCCCTTCTCTATCTCAATCTCCTTTCCTTCTATCACCACCTTCACTTTGTCCTTTACCTTCATAGTCCTCATATTTTACTATCATAGAGATTGGGAGTAATACGAACGAGGGGGTATGTCATGGGAAGAATTCTTTGGGCTTTTCTCTTGACCCTATCCATTACCTTTTCCCAAACGGTTATAAACGCCCACAAGGGGGCGGTGAGGGACCTTGACCTGGCCGGTAAGTTCTTCGTGAGTTGTGGAGACGATGGACGAGTCAAAGTCTGGGACCTCAGAGGCAAGAAGATCCTTGATATAAAGAGCCACAGGGGACAGGTCCTCTCGGTCGCCATAAGCAGGAGGGGATACATCGCTTCTTCAGGAGACGACATGAAGATAAGGGTCTGGAGGCTACCCCTCGGGAAGCTCGTAACTGTGCTTACAGGACATGAGGAGTATGTTAGAGCTCTTGCCTTCTCAAGGTACGGGAAGAAGCTCGCATCAGGGGATGACCTGTGGGAGATAAAGGTCTGGGACGCCCAGAGCTGGAAGCTCCTTAGAAACTTGGAGGGACATCAGGGCTGGATATTTTCTATCAAATTTTCCCCAACTGATGACCTGATAGCCTCCGCGAGCAAGGACGCTACCGTCCGCCTCTGGTATCCCGACGGCTCCTCGGTTGTGCTGAAGGGTCATAAAGATTACGTCTATGACATCTCCTTCTCTCCCGACGGCAGCTATCTTGTCTCTGTTGGGAACGACGGCTACCTCATATTCTGGGACGTTTACAAGGCTCAGGAGATAGCGAGGGTCAAGGCTCACGAAGGGGCTGTCTATACAGTTGATTACTCTCCCGATGGAAGGTACGTTGCCACTGGTGGTTTTGACTCAAGGGTGAAGGTCTGGAATGTGGAGGGATTGAGGCTCTTTAGGGTTTTCAGAGGACACAAGGGGTCTGTAACAAGGCTTAGGTTCACTCCCGACGGTAAGAGGATAGTGTCGGGAGATGACAGGGGGAGGATAATTATCTGGAACCTCAGGTAAACCTGTCAAGCCTTTTGGATATAGCTACGACGAGCTCCCTTATCCTATCAAGTCCCCTCCCGGGGTCCCTTCTTATCTCCTCATAGTTCTCCCCGAGGCGGTAGTAAAGGTCAAGGAGCTCATAGTCATAGTTGGACTTAATTAGAAAGGATTCAAGGAACTTCCTGAGCCTGTAGTTGAGGTTGTCCACCCTGCTCTCCGTAGCTTCCCGCAGGGAGTCTATCTCTTCCATGATCTCGTAAAGCTCCTCTACCCTCAGGTCTTCCATGATGTCCCTCCCTAAGTTCTTTTATCAGGAATTATAATCCTACTCTCATGAGGGCGGTTGTCCAGAGGGTAAGGGAATCCCGTGTGGTCGTTGATGGAAAGGTGGTTGGTGAGATAGGTATGGGTGTGAACGTCCTCCTCGGTGTGAGGAAGGGAGAC
>NZ_JBWONM010000159.1:0-5680 GCF_056450045.1 Hydrogenivirga sp. | reverse complement strand
GGGACAGACTTGGGGAGGTCTCTCTCCTTACCCTCGGGGGCGTTCTTCTTCACAACATGTCGGGCTTCCTGCTGGGTTATGCCTTTGGGAGGTTCGCCGGGCTTGACAGAAAGCTTTCCAAGACCCTTTCCATTGAGGTAGGCATGCAGAACTCAGGGCTTTCAACGGTTCTCGCCCTCAAGTTCTTCTCCCACACCGCTGCTCTTCCATCGGCGGTATTCAGCCTCTCCCAGAACATCCTCGGTGTCCTCCTCTCTGGTCTGTTCAGGAGGCTCTAAAAGTCAATTATCAGGGAGGTTGAGAAGGTCGTATCCGTCCTCTTAACCTCTGGGCTCGGGGGCTTGTTTTGGTAGGCAACCTTGTAACCGACACCGAGGGAGAGATGCTCGTTTACTTTAGTCTCCAATGAAGTCTCGGAGTTTATGAAGTAGGTCTCTGTATCGGATAAGTTGAGTATGTAGCTAAGGTCCTCCTTGAGCTTCAGGTTCTCAAGTATCTTCCACTGGTAGTAGAGCTCAGCCTTCAGGGTTGCGTAGTTGTCTATGCCGTCGTTCTCTATCCTGTTGTAGTAGTAAAGGGTTGAGAGGAGCGTTTTGAGCTCCTGCTTCTCCGTCTTCAGGATGTCGTAACCTACACCGGGTCCTCCGTTCCACTTGTATTCGTAACCCGAAAACTTGTCCCTCTCGTAGCCCGCCGTTAGAAAGCCAAAGAACCTATCGGTGAAGAGCCTCTCCCATCTGCCATTCACATCAAGCCTGTTTGCCGTCTCGCTTCCCTCCTGAGTTGCGTAGAGGGCAGAGTTCTTCAGATAGAGCCTGTTTACCTTTCCCTCCCTCTTTATCTCCAGCTTCTCGGAGAAGGTCTGGGTCTTCGTATTCCCATCGGTTCTGACGAAGGACAGCTCCACGTGGGCAGACCACAGCTTCTGGGTGGTCTCCTCAGCCCAGGCTAAGACGGTGATCAGCAGGAGTCCGAGGAGAGGTATCATGGATTGGCAATTATATCACTCCTCAAGCCTCTTCATGTCCCTGTAGGCGTTGAGGAATCCCGACACTATCCCGATGAAGAAGAAGATAAGGAGCCCCCAGGGGCTCGTTCTTATACCGAACCACCTCTCCATGCCGTAGTCTATAAAGTAGCCGACCAAGAGCCCAGCTATTATCCCCCCAAGGAGGTTGAGCCCCACGGTCATTGCGGATATGTCCTTCGGTCTCATCTCCAGGTCTCCATATACCAAGAGTACAGAGCGTAGAGTACGTATATGACGAGGAAAAAGCCCGCTTCCATCCTTGATACGGTGTACCTGCTCCCCGTGTAGTTGGAAAGCAACAAACCGAAGGTTGCAACGAAGAGGAGTGAGAGGTCCTTAAAGACCCTTTCGGGTACGGGTATTGGGTTTATGAGAGCGCTTGCCCCGAGAACGAGCGATATGTTGAATATGTTTGAGCCTGCGACGTTCCCGAGAGCTATGTCCGAATTTCCCCTGTAGGCGGCTACCGCGGAGGTCATGAGCTCCGGAAGAGAGGTCCCTACCGCTATGAGGAAGAGTCCTATTATCACCTGACTGACACCGAGGGCTGTCGCTAAGCTAACCCCACCGCTCACAGTCCAGTCGGAGCCTAAGATGAGCCCAACAAACCCTAAGAGGATGAAGAGGATAGCCTTCAAAAAGCCAAGGCTCCTTCCATCATCGTCAACCTCCTCCCTCTCAAGGAAAGCTGCGAGGAAGTAAAGGTAGCCAACGAAGGTTGTCATCAGCACGAGCCCCTCCGAGCGCGATATAAGTGCTACGGACGCCCCATCAAGGACTCTGTCGGACACCAAGGCGAAGAGGAGGACTATGCTCAGGAAGTTTAGGGGTATCTCCTTCTTCACGAAGGTCCTGTGGATTGAGAGGGGTCTTATTAGACCGGCGACACCCAGTATGAGCAGTATGTTCGCTATGTTTGAGCCTATCACGTTTCCGAGGGTTATCTCAGAGGCACCTTTTAGGCTCGCCTGAACGTTTACCGTTAGCTCAGGCAGGGAAGTGCCAAAGGCAACGAGCGTCAGACCTATAACGAACTCCGGGATACCCGCCCTCCTTGCGAGGGAGGAAGAACCGCCAATGAGCATGTCCGCCCCCTTCACGAGGAAGGCTATACCAGCTATGAGCTTTATAAGGCTGATGAGTATATCTTTTTCCATGCGTCTTCAAGTATTTTAAACCTCTCCTCAGAAAGCTTTTTTAAAGACTTCTCCGCTGGAGAGCTTAGGAACCTTCCGAGCTCTTCTTCAAGCCCATGTAAGTGCCTCAGAAGGAGCTCCCTGCTTTTAGGTCTCTCCGCCTGAAGCTTGTGCCCTCCCTCCATGAGACCCTCTGGAAAGTACCAGTCCTTGAACCACGTAAAGCCCCTCTTTGCCAGCTCAAAGCCGAGCCTTGACAGGGCCGGGGGGACTCCTGCGGAGAGCTCCCTCACCGTCTCCATGTCCTCGTAGTACTCAACGAAGAGCCTTCCGGTCAGAGGTGCAAAGAGGTCAAGAACCTTAGACTCAAGAGCAGAGCCAAAGTAGGGAGTTCCAAAGACCTCCCTCGCTATCCCGAATACCTCAACCCAGTCCCTGTACTCAGCCCTGCCCAGGAAGACCTTTACGTGAAGGAGCGTCCTTCTCTCACCCTTCTGGACGAAGAGGTCAAGGTTGAGCTCCTGGGCAAACCTCCCTTTCTTGGGCTCACCGCAGGTCAGTGTGAGTCCCTCTACGTCTATTCCCTTCCTCAAATTTTCTATAACCTTCCTAAGCTCCTCTTCCCTCACGCTCACTCTCCGTAAACCACGCTCACTATATCCTCAACCTCAACCCCCGGGAACTCAATCTCCTCCCTTCTCATGAAGTCCTCAACCACCTTCTCTATAGCTTCCCTCTCAAAGGGTGTGCCCGCAAGAAGGCTCTCAAGCTCCCTCAGGGAGTCTTTGGGATAGAGGGTGAAGTCCCCCCTTATCCTGACCTCCTCTATTACCCCCTCCCATATGTGAACCTCAGCCCTTAGCAGTCCTCCCCTTGCCTTGTGAATCCCGTTCCTCACAAAGACGCCCTCCCTTATCTTTATAGCCCTGTGCCTTCTCCCCGTATCCTCCAAGAGGACCTCCTCAGAGGTGAACTCCTCTCTCAGTTCATCAGCTAAAGAGACCGCCTCCGGCGGTATTTCTCCCTCACCCTCAAACTCTATCAGCTTTGAGAACTCCTCAATGAGCAATTCCTCAACCTCTTCATAGCTCGGAAGCCTCCCGGTCTCCCTCTCAACCCAGCTTATGTTCTCCTCAAGGCTCTTGTAGAGCTTGTCCCTGAACTTCTCCTCCGGAACCCTGAAGAGCTCGGACATCAACCTTGTGTTGAATCTGAGCAAAAGACCTCCCACGAAGACAAAGGAATCCCCTATATCCGCAGCACCCTGTCCGCTTATCTTCCTCTTGCTACTCTTGACAACGATATCGTTTATAGGTCTGTACTCTGTCTCAACACCCAGCCTCCTGTAGGTGTTTATCACCGGCTGGGAGAACCTCCTGTAAGCCTCCTCTATCTTGAAGGGGAGCCTCCCCCTGTTCCTCTTTACAATCAGCTGGTAGAAGACCTGATGTTCGTCCAGAAGGACGGCACCTCCTCCCACTTCCCTCCTGATAAGGGGGATTTCCCTTTCCCTGCACCTCTCAAGGTCAATTATGTCCTCCGTCTTGTCAAAGTAACCGACGCTGATATAGGTCTCTGCGGGTGAGGTTACTATCAGACCCTCGTACCCGAGCCGTGCCATAGCATGGAAGAGGGTTATGGAGCGAAGGCTGTCAAGCCTACCCGCTCTGTAGATTTTCATACTTTACCTCCTATCAATTTCCTCCTTTATCATATAAAGGAGCGCCTGCGCTTCCGCTTTGCTAAAGGATACCTTCCAGCTATGCTTCTCCCTGCTTTTTAGTATTATCTCTATGCCATATTTAGCATTTTTGTTCTTTCTGTCTATCAGCTTTACACTATGAATTTCTTTCATGTTTATATTTTTCAACCTCACGGGAATTAAAAATAACTTCCACACCGCCTTTAAATTACCGCCTTCACGTCGCACATAGAAGCTTCCGAAAATAAGAGGAATTGATAGTAAAAGAATGATAATACCTATCGGGAGAAAAATGATAGAAAAGAATCCTACAAAAATCTTGTCAAGCAGAAGTTTACTTTTAAAAGCTACGCTTAGCATAATACTGCTAATTCCCGTCCCGATAATACCCCCTATTAAATAGATGATACCTAATGAAATGTTCCTGTATTGACGCGGTATAAATTCCCATCCCTTTTTGTATGGTCTTATAAATGCTTTAATTTTATTATCAATTTTTGCGAGTTCCTTTTGTTGATCAGGTTTTTTTGTCTCATCGGACTTTAGAACAGGAATAATAAAGGATGCATAGGTGCTTTCTGATTTTATTTCTACAGACCAGTATATAGTTTCTATAACATCCTTACTTTCTAAGAAAGGCATTATATCTTCCGCTTTTTCTTTTACCTTTTCTGGAATATATGAAGGTATTGCAGAAGATGTTACCCTTTTAGGTTCCGTAGAAGGTGGAAGATTATCAGGTATATAGAAACAACAAATTGCATTTCCTCCTCTAATTCCCCGCTGGATATCTTCTTTTAATAGAATATTTTCTTCTGTCCATAGTACTTCATCATCAGCGTTTACTTCTCCGCTATAAGAGTACCACTTTCTCAGCCTATGGCAACTTATGGTCACACTTATTGTTTTAAAATCCAAAGGTAAATTAAATAGTTGAATACACAGATTATTTCCCAAATACCCAGCTCCGTTCTCAATCTTTATCTTTATATTTTTTCCTTTATGAAACTGGGAAAACTGGATAATTCCTACAGCTAAAATCAGTATTCCTATCAGTAAAAACAAGGTAGAGGCAAAAAATGGAACGGATATATGGAAACTTTTATGTGCTATGATCTGTTTGCTAAAATGTAGCGAGGCGGGTAAAGAAAGAATGATCCATAATATGCCAAATATTATAAAAAACAAGCCAACATTCGGAACTTTCTTTGATTTCCTTTTTCTTGTTTGACCTTTTAGATATGCGGAGTTCTTAAAATAATAAAAGAATAAAACCGAAATTAGAATAAAGACAAGACCGAAAAAGAAGAAAAACAAAAAGTCTTTTCCAAAGATATATTTCAAATTTTTAGCGTTTTCCAGCCTTTCCAAAGATTTACCAATAAAAAAACTGCCAAATATGATAAAAGCTGAAAGTAAAGTACCAGTTAATTTACCTCTTGGTGTGCCTTTTAAGCTATTGAAAACGTAAATACCGAACCCAATGCCTAAAACAAGACTTATTATTAACATATATACAACCCTAAAACCTTATAGGCGATTTCTCAATTCTCCTCCATATAGAGAACTTTTGGTAGCTAACCCTATAGGTTATCGCCTCTGATATTATAACCTGACTTGGAAAGCAGTAGATCACTCTTAAACTTTTGTACAACGTGAGCCACCTGGTTAACCGAACTGCACATTTGTGCAGTTGCCCCTGCACCAGGTACAGGAGCTAACCCTTCCACCACCCTCTTCCAATCCCCCGCTATCAAAATCCTCCGCAGGGGTGAGAAGTCCCTCGCAAGAAACTTCCCCAGAAGAGGGAAG
>NZ_JBWONM010000158.1:0-11411 GCF_056450045.1 Hydrogenivirga sp. | reverse complement strand
ATAAACATAGAGGACTCGGAGAGGGTACTCAGGGCTATCAGGATGACCCCCGAGGACATGCCGATAGATTTCATCATCCACACCCCCGGAGGTCTCGCCCTCGCCGCAACCCAGATAGCCAACGCCTTAGCAAAGCACAAGGCACCTGTGAGGGTCATAGTTCCACACTACGCTATGTCTGGTGGAACACTCATAGCCCTCGCTGCTGATGAGATCGTTATGGATGAGAATGCGGTTCTCGGTCCCGTAGATCCCCAGATAGGGCAGATGCCAGCCGCCTCAATACTGAAGGTTTTGGAGAAGAAGGAGCTAAAGGACGTAGACGACCAGACGATCATACTTGCGGACGTGTCCGAGAAGGCTATCAAGCAGATGAAGGACTACCTTACCAAGCTCCTCACATCAAAGGGCATGGAGAAGGATAGGGCGGAGAGGATAGCTGAGGAGCTCGCCATAGGCAAGTTCACCCACGACTATCCCCTGACGGTAGATTACCTTAAGGAGCTCGGGCTAAACGTCAGCACCGATGTTCCTCAGGAGGTCTATGCACTGATGGAGCTGTACGAGCAGCCCATGGGAGCCCAGCCACCATCGGTTCAGTACATACCAGTGCCTTACAAACAGCTCCCTAACTCCTCCGAGCCCTCCCGTCAATGAGCTGGAGGCTCTTCCTGTAGCTTAAGTAGAGCATCATTATGCTTCCGGCGAGCCCTGCAAATACGAGGGCATAGAGTATTACTATCTGGAAGAGGATAGCCATCATGGGGTCTGCACCAGCCATCAGCATGCCCACCGCAACCCCAGGTATGTGAACGAGCCCCGCAGCCTTCATGAAGTTTATCTTGGGTATGAGCGAGGTTCTCAGGCTGTTCCTGAAGACGTCGTCCATTGCCTGACGGAGTGTGGCGCCGAGAGCTACCTTAGCCTCTATCTCCTCAAGATTGCTCCTGACGTCTCCGAGGAACCTGTCAAGGGAGAGGGTTATTGAGTTGAGGGTGTTCCCCACTATCAGACCCCCAAAGGGTATTAGCTGGTGGGCTGAAGGCTGGAGTACCTTCAGGACAAGGAGCAGTAGAAGGGTCAAAAAGGTGGTGAGCGTTATAGCTACAAAGCTAGTCAGCAGAACGCTCCTGTGCTTTACCCTCTCGTAGGCTATAAAGGCGGAGACAAAGGACATCCCCAGTATTACCCCGAACATCTCGGGCAGGCTCGTAAGCCTAAGAAGGTACTTGAGTATGTATCCAAGAAGGACCAGCTGAAGGGCTGTCCTTAGGGAGGAGACGAATATCTCCCTCTCGTTCCCAAGACCTTCCCTGTGGGCCAAGAGGATGGCTATCACTATCAAACCGTAAGATAGCAGGAATGGGAGGTTTTCCATGGTGCTAATATTTTCCAACACTCAGGGGTTATAATTAAGAGCGGGTTATGAGCTGCTGGCAAGGGATAATAAAACAGTACAGAGAATTCCTACCCGTTAGCGATGAAACCCCCGTGATAACCCTCCTGGAGGGCAACACGCCCCTGATAGAGGCTCCAAACCTCGCCAGAGCTATAGGCTTTAAAGGGAAGATCTACCTGAAGTATGAAGGGCTCAACCCTACGGGCTCTTTTAAGGACAGGGGGATGACCGTCGCCATATCAAAGGCTGTTGAGAGCGGGAAGAGGGCTGTCATCTGCGCATCCACCGGGAACACCTCAGCCTCAGCTGCAGCCTACGCTGCGAGGGCTGGACTCAGAGCCTACGTTCTCCTTCCCAAGGGAGCGGTTGCAATTGGGAAGCTCTCACAGGCGATGATATACGGGGCTAAGGTGCTCGCGGTAAGAGGAACCTTTGACGATGCCCTTCACATAGTCCGAAAGGTCGGGGAGCAGTTCCCCGTTGAGATAGTGAACTCGGTGAACCCTTACAGGATAGAGGGGCAGAAGACAGCAGCCTACGAGGTCTGCGATGCCCTCGGTGATGCCCCCGACTACCACTTCATACCAGTTGGAAATGCCGGCAACATAACCGCCTACTGGAAGGGATACAAGGACTACAGGAAAGCCGGAAAGGTGGAGAAACTCCCAAGGATGATGGGATGGCAGGCTGAGGGAGCCGCCCCGATAGTGAAGGGCTACCCTATAAAGAACCCCCAGACGATAGCCACAGCTATTAAGATAGGAAACCCTTACAGCTGGAAGAACGCCCTTAAGGCTGCGGAAGAATCGGGAGGCAGGATAGACATGGTCAGCGACGGGGAGATACTCAGCGCCTATAAGACGATAGCCTCAACAGAGGGTGTATTCTGCGAACCAGCCTCTGCGGCAGGCGTTGCCGGACTTATAAAGCTCACGAGGGAAGGCTTCTTCAGAGGTGGAGAGGTGGTTGTATGCACCCTTACGGGTAATGGACTCAAGGACCCCGATACAGCCATAAAGGTCTGTGATGAACCTGTTACTGTCCCTCCCGAATTTGAGGCTGTTGTGAAAGAGCTCGGCTTCTGATGGATTGGATAGTAAGGGACATAATCAGGGTTGGAAAGCTCCTCTTTGAGGAGGGTCTCGTCAGCGCCCGGTCAGGGAACATCAGCAGGTCCTACGGGGAGAGGATATTCATAACTAGAACGGGCTCAAACATGGGCTCCCTCGCTCCGGAGGACATCATAGCTCTCCCCCTTAAGGAAAGGAGCCTTCTTGACAGCCGAGCCTCGGTTGAGCTTCCCGTCCACAGGGAGGTGATCCTGAGAACGGGAAAGGAGTCTGTTGTTCACGCCCACCCAACGAACACACTTCTAATAGCCTTTGGGGTAGATTTCATAGAACCCCTTGACTCTGAGGGGAGAGAGATATTGGGCAGGGTTTCTGTTCTCTCCCTTGAGAAGCCCTCAGCCTCGGTGGAGCTTGCCAATGCCCTTTCGGAGAGATTGATAGATAGTCCTGTTGTAGTGGTCAGGGGGCACGGGGCCTTCGCAGCCCACAGGGATCTCCTCAGGGCTTACAGCTTCCTCTCAACCCTTGAGCATTCCTGTAAAATACTTCTACACAGGAGGTAGGAGATGGCTGAAGAGGTTGTCTATAGAGGATGTAAGCTTCCGCCCGACCTCTACTACGACATAGAGAATCAGGTCTGGTTCAGGGTGAACGAGGACGGAACGGTTACGGTGGGTGCCACAGACATAGGTCAGGCGAGGGCTGGGAAGATAATAAACATAAGGATAAAGAAGCCCGGAAGGAAGGTTCCGAAGAACAAGCCCTTAGCCTCCCTTGAGAGCGGTAAGTGGACTGGTCCCATACCTGCGGTGATAGAGGGTGAGGTTATAGAGAGGAACGAAGAGCTCTTTGACAACCCTGAGCTTATAAACGAAGACCCCTACGGTAGGGGCTGGATAGTCAAGATAAAGCCGACAAACCTTGAGAGGGACCTCAAAGACCTCGTCACGGGAGAGGAAGCCATCCAGAAGCAGAAGGAGTACATAGAGAGGGAAGATGTGAACTGTGGAGAGGAGCTCGCCCAGATAAGCAAGAAGTTCTACTCCTGAAGCCTCTCCCTTATGAGCTGTATTAGACCGGGGACCTCAAGCTCAAAGTCAAGGGCAAGGACGTTATCTGAAGGAGGGAGCTTGAAAAGGTCCTTAAGCGTTGTTATGTAGAGCTCTTCCTCCTTCGGGCTGAAGCCCCTGTAGTGGTAGTGGTCTGGAAAGGAGAATCTCTCCTTCAGCCTGAAACCTAGCTTCTCAAGGACCCTGAAGAACTGCTCGTTGCTCCCCAGACCGGAGAAAGCTACCACCTCCCTATCCTTAACCTCCTCAAGGGGTATCCTTTCCATCCTGTAGTTCCTCAGACAGCAGAAGTTTCTGAAGAGCTTGAAGATCGGCTTTCCCCCGTAGCTGAACTCAAAGGGCTCCACATCCTGATAGGAGAGAATTATCGCGTCAGCCCTGCTAAGGCTCTCTAAAGGCTCCCTCAGGAGACCAGCAGGAAGGAGCCTGTCTCCGAGGTCCCTTCTCCTCAGCAGAACTATGTCAATGTCCCTGTAAAGCCTCCTGTGCTGGAAGCCGTCGTCCAGTATGATCAGCTGGGCACCGAGCCTCTCAACAGCAAGAACGCCCCCAGAGTACCTGTCCTCGCTCACCACAACCGAAGCAGATGGAAGGAGTCTCGCCAGAAGGTAAGCCTCGTCCCCCGCGCTCGGGAGGTCCGTCCTGAGCTCTCCCCACTCGGAGACCGTGAGCACCCCCCTGCTCTTGCGCCTGTAGCCCCGGAGAAGTACAGCCACCCGAAGGGTCCTTCCGAGCTCTCCTGCCAAGAACCTCACGAGGGATGTTTTCCCGGTTCCCCCGGCGGATAGGTTCCCAACCGAGAGGACCGGGACGGGAAGCCTCTTTACCTCAATCAAGCCCCTGTCGTAAAGGAGGTTTCTTATAGAGACGGCTCCGCCGTAAAGCAGGGATAGGGCACGAAGGAACACCTTAAAATATTAGCACCATGGAAAGGGAAAGGCTCGCAAAGCTAATAAAGGAGAGGTCCCTGAAGGTTGCGGACGAGCCCGTCTTCAGGCTCTCCTCGGGGAAGCTCAGCAGGTTCTACGTTGACCTAAAGCAGATAACCTTTGACCCTGAGGGTTCCTATCTTGTCGGGAAGCTGATGTATGAGCTCGTGTCCGAGTTCAACCCTGAGGGTGTGGGTGGGCTCACCCTCGGAGCGGACCCGATAGCCTACGCCGTTTCCTTCGTTTCCTACATGGACGGAAGACCGATAAAGCCCTTTGTGGTTAGGAAGGAGCCAAAGGGTCATGGCATGGGGAGGCAGATTGAGGGGCTCCTCAGGGAAGGAGAAAAGGTAGCCGTTGTGGAGGACGTGGTCACGACCGCCGGTTCATCCCTGAAGGCGGTCAGAGCCTGTCGGGAGGCTGGGCTTGAGGTCATAGGGGTTTTTGCCATAGTGGACAGGGAAGAGGGGGGAAGGGAAAACATTGAAGCTGAGGGGCTCGCCCTTTACTCCCTCTTCAAGCTCTCGGAGCTCCTCCCTTAGATGGAAGGCGTACTCTTCGCCCTCCTATCAGCCTTCTTCTGGGCTACGAACGACATATTCAACAAGAAGAGCCTCCTGAAGGGCTACACGGAAAAGTTTGTTCTATGGATAAGGTTTCCCATAGGAGCCATCCTCCTAACTCCCCTCGGATTACTGTTCTGGGACCTGAACAGGACTGTCCTCTTGAGCACCTTCCTCTGGCTTCCCATTGAGGTGGTCGCCTCCCTCTTCTTCATTAAGGGCATCAAGTACGCCCCCCTCTCCGTAGGGATGCCCTTCTTTGCCTTCATGCCCCTCTTCTCAGCCCTCTTCGGGTATCTGATCCTCGGTGAGGAGCTCGTTCTCCCGGGTTTCCTCGGCATCCTCCTCATACTCTTGGGCTCCTTCGTTATAACGGGAGGCTCCCCGCGCTCCTTCTTCAGAGCCAATATAGGTAGCCTCTACATGCTCCTCTCGGCAGCCCTCTTCGGCTTCAACGTGGTTGTAGGCAAGTTCGTGATAGTTGAGAGCAACCCTTACTTCTTCGCCTGGTACTACTGCCTCGTCATGAGCTTTGGCTTGATGCCCCTGGTGGGCATCTCTGAGCTCTTCAAGAAGAGGAACTACAGAAACCCCCTCAACCTTCCCATGGGAGTTCTCTTCGCCCTCGGTATGGTAGCCTACACCCTTGCCCTCAACCTAACCAACACCTCTTACGTAGCCTCCATTGAGAGGCTCGCGATAATCCTTGACATAATCTATGGGAAGCTCTTCTTTGGGGAGGAGATAAGGAGGAGCTTCTGGGGCTCTGTGCTTATGGTCGCCGGAGCTGTCCTCCTCTCCCTGTAGTAAAATCTTTCCCCGATGGGTAAGCCGGCTATACTCGCCCTTGAGGACGGAACCTACTTTCTCGGGCGTTCCTTCGGTGCCGAAGGGGAGACCTCGGGGGAGCTCGTCTTCAACACTTCCATGACCGGCTACCAGGAGATACTGACAGACCCCTCCTACAGGGGGCAGATAGTCGTGATGACCTACACCCAGATAGGCAACTACGGCGTCAATCCTGAAGACGTTGAGTCAAGAGGGGTTCAGGTTAACGGCTTCGTGGTAAAGGAGTCCTTTGCAAAGTATTCAAGCTGGAGGGCTACCAAGTCTTTGGAGGAGTATCTGAGGGAGAGCGGAGTCGTAGGTATAGAGGGGATAGACACGAGGGCTCTGGTCAAGAGGATAAGGGAGAGGGGAGTGGTGAGAGGGATAATATCCACCCGGGACCTATCTCCTGAGGAGGCTGTGGAAAGGGCGCGTCAGGTTCCTGACATATCTGAGCTTGACCTTGTGAGCGAGGTATCAACAAAGGAGGTTTACCGCTGGACGCAGGGAGCTTGGGACCTCAGGAGAGGTTATGTAAGTGTTGATTCTGAAGGACCGCTTATAGCGGTGGTTGACTTCGGAATAAAGTACAACATACTGAGGAGGTTCGTCTCGGAGGGTGCAAGGGTCTTCGTGGTTCCCCCCGAATCCGCTCAGGAGTTTGTAAGAAGAGAAAACCCCGATGCAATCTTCCTCTCCAACGGACCGGGAGACCCCCAGAGGGTGGTATCCGGGATAAGGCTCGTCAGGGAGTTTCTCGGCAAAAAGCCCATATTCGGCATATGCCTCGGGTGCCAGATAATAGGTCTAGCCTTGGGCGGGAAGACCTACAAGCTCAAGTTCGGACATCACGGAGGGAACCACCCCGTTAAGGATCTCAGGACGGGAAGGATAGAGATAACAGCCCAGAATCACAACTTCGCCATAGACCCGGACTCCCTGCCACCTGAGGTTGAGGTCACCCACCTGAACCTACTTGACAACACCGTTGAGGGTATAAGGCACAGGGACCTCCCCGTCTTTGCGGTCCAGTACCATCCCGAGAACTCCCCCGGTCCCCACGACTCTTACTATCTCTTCAGGGAGTTCGTCCAGCTCTCTCAGAAAGCCTCTCAATGACCTCCCTTACCTTGTCAGCCCTGTTTCTGAAGCTCGCCCTGTTGCATATCAGCCACGCGCTTGAGGAGCCGACCTCCTCAATCTCAACTAGACCGTTCTCTCTGAGGGTCCTTCCTGTCTGAACGAGGTCAAGGATGAAGTCCGAAAGCCCTATGACAGGTGCGAGCTCAACCGAGCCACTCAGGACGAGGACATCCGCCTTCACGCCCTTCTGGGTGAAGAAGTCCTTCGCTATGTTCGGGTACTTGGTGGCTACCTTCAGGTGGTGGCTTGAGAAGTACTTCTCCTCACTCTCGGGCTTGCCCGCCACCGATATCCTGCAGAGCCCTATACCAAGATCAAGTATCCTGTAAACCTCGGGCTTTCTCTCAAGGTAAACATCGTAGCCACATATGCCTAAGTCCGCCACCCCGTTCTCAACGTAAACGGGGACATCAAAGGGCTTTACCAGAAAGAGGGTTACCTCCCCAAGCTCAAGGGTTAGCTTCCTCCCCTCGGAGGGCTTCTCCGGAAGTATTCCTGCGGAGCTCAGGAGTTCGGTGCTCTCCTCAAAGAGCCTCCCTTTTGGGACCGCTATCTTTATCATCTCCTCTTGGGCTTTATCCTCATGAGAACCTCGTCGGGGTTTATGCTCTCCCCTACCTGAACCAGTATCTCCTCAACCACGCCCTCAACGGGGCTGTGTATCTCGTTCTCCATCTTCATAGCTTCAACAACCATAAGGACATCGCCCTCCTTTACCTCCTGACCGACGCTCACCTTGATGTTCACGACCTTACCCGAAATGGGTGAGGTGACGTCTCCTATGTCCCTCGGCTTTGGTCTCTTTGGGGTGACGGGGGCACCCTCCGGGAGCTCGTAACCCCCTCTACCTACCTCAACCTCCCTTATAGGCTGGAGAACTACCTCCTCAAGCCTTCCATCAAGCCTTATGAAGAAGGTCCTTCCTCCCGCCGTCTCCTCTCCCCTTCCCGCTATCTGGACATGGTACTGCTCTCCGTGAACCGTTATGTTGAACTCAACGGGAGCCCTATCCGGGCACTCTTCCTCTTTGGGCTCTTCTATTGGAACGGGCGGAAGCTCTCCCTTCTCAACCTTCTCCCTCCACTCAAAGAACTCCTTGGCAACGACCGGAAAGAGAACGTATGAGAGGACGTCCTCCTCCGACCTTGCACCAGCCTCGTAGGCTTCCTCCTTCGCCTTCTCAAGCTCGGGCTCAAGCAGGTCTGCGGGTCTCTTGTCGTATATGGGCTCCTCTTCCCCAAGTATCTTCCTGAGTATCTCCTCCCTTATGGGAGCGGGGGGTCTTCCGTAGAGACCCTTGACGTAGTCCTTCGTCTCCTTCGTTACGACCTTGTACCTCTCCCCGTGAAGGACGTTCATGAAGGCCTGGGTCCCGACTATCTGGCTGGTAGGTGTGACAAGGGGCGGATAGCCAAGGTCCTCCCTGACCCTCGTAACCTCCTCCAGCACCTCCTCAAGCTTCTCCTCCAGGTTCTGCTCCCTGAGCTGGCTTATGAAGTTGCTTATCATCCCTCCGGGTATCTGGTGTATCAGAACACCGACGTCCGGGTAGGGAGGAAGGACGTCATACTTGCTGTACTTAGCCCTTACCTCCCTGAACATATCCCCAGCCTTCTTGTAGAGCTGGGCATCAACGTTTATCTCGTATCCAAGCTCCCTGAGGACGTAGATCATAGTCTCTCCCGGCGGGTGGGATGTCTGACAGGAGAGGGAGTAAAAGGCTGTATCAATCATCTCAGCTCCAGCCTCTATCCCCTTGAGCTGAGCCATCTCAGCCAGATCTGCGGTCGTCTGGGTGTGGAGATGAACCGGGTAATCGGGATACTCGGACCTGAGGGCTGAGACGAGGTCGTAGGCTACCTTTGGTGAGAGGAGACCCGCCTGGTCTTTTATGGATATTATGTCTATCCCCATATCCACCAGCTCTCCAGCTATCCTCACGTAGTACTCAACGGTGTGAACGGGGCTTATAGCGTAGGAGAGGACCCCCTTCACAATACCGCCGACCTTCTTGGCTACCTCAATGGACTTCTGCATGTTCCTCGTGTCGTTCAGGGCATCAAATATCCTGAAGACCTCTATCCCGTTGTCGTAAGCCTTCTTGACGAACTCCTCAACGACGTCGTCTGCGTAATGCCTGTAACCCACAACGTTCTGACCCCTCAGGAGCATCTCCAGCTTCGTGTTCTTGGCTATGTCCTTGAACTTCCTGAGCCTCTCCCAAGGGTTCTCCTTCAGGTATCTGAGGCACACGTCGTAGGTGGCTCCGCCCCAGACCTCAAGGGACCAGAAGCCGCACCCATCAAGGACCTCAATTACGGGGAGCATGTCCTCCGTTCTTACGCGGGTCGCCAAGAGACTCTGAATTCCGTCCCTTAGGGAGACATCGGTTACCTTTATCTCTCTCATCCTCAAACTCCTTAAAAGGATAGTATATATGAATTGGCTCAGGGAGTGTGTCTGCTCAGGAACCTCTTCATAACGGAGAGTGCCTTCCTGTAACCCAGCTCGTATATCTCATCCGCCTTGTTTATGTTGAGAGGGGAGTAATCCGTAAGGTCTGGAGTGATAACCGCATCGCACAGCTCTCTCCTCTTATCAACGTTTGACCTCACAGCAAGGAAGAAGCTCCTTATGAGTATGTTCACTATGTTGCCTACTTTCTCCACCCTCTCTATAGGGTTCACATCAACACCTATCTTGGGAGTCCTGTACCTTTCAAGGGGCTCCACGGGCAGGTTGTTCATCACCCCTCCGTCAATGAGGACGTGCCCTGAGTATTTGACCGGCTCAAATATACCCGGAAGGGCACAGCTCCCCATGAGGACGGGCGGGAGCTCCCCCTTGCTTATGTAAAGGGAGCGGGCTGAGAGGAGGTCGGTGGTGCATATGTAAACCCTCTTTGGGAGCTCCTCAATCCGCTCTACAGGGATCAGCTTTGTAAGGTGCTTTTCCGCCTTCTTGAGGGAGAAGAGACCGCTTCGCGGTATTCTGGGCGTAAATAGGGAGAACCACCTTGTCTCTTTTACGAGCCTGAGCATCTCCTCAGGGGTGTAGCCGTAGGCATAGAAGACAGCCACTATAGCTCCAGCACTCGCCCCGCTGAGAGCACCCACCTCCACGCCGAGCTCCTCAAGAGCCTTCAGGACACCTATGTGGGCGACTCCCCGGGCTGCCCCTCCCGAAAGAACGAGGTTTATCCTCACTCCCCTCCTCCCAGCAGGACCACGCACATGCAGGCTATCCCCTCAGCCTCGCATAAACCCTCCCTCCTCTTACCCTTCAGAGATATTCTTCTCTCCTCAACCCCGAGGAGCTCGGACAGCCTCCTTCTTATCTTTCCTTTGTGGGGAGCTATCTTGGGTCTGTCGGCGATGAGAACGCAGTCAAGGTTTATGAGCCTGTATCCCTCATCTTTCATCCTCTTTAGAGCTTCCTTAAGAAACAGCTCCGAAGGAGCTCCTTTCCATCTCTCTTCTTCATCGCTGAAGAGCTCTCCTATATCGGGGGCGCCCAAAGCTCCGAGGATAGCGTCGGTAATGGCGTGAAGGAGAACGTCCCCATCGGAGTGTCCTTTTAGTCCGTAAGGGAACTCTATCCTGACACCTCCAAGCATGAGAGGCTTACCCTCCTCAAACTCATGGGAGTCAAAGCCGAGACCGACCCTCATCGGAGACACCACTCAAGGACCGCCACCCTCACGAAGAGCCCGTTCCTGACCTGTTCCTGAATGAGGGACTTTTCGGAGTAAAGCAGGGAACCGTCTATGTCAATCTCCCTGTTGACAGGTCCGGGATGCATGAAGTAGCCTCTCAGCCTCCTGTATCTTTCTCTTGTAAGACCGAACTGCTCAAAGTAGCTTCTCTCGGAGGCTATGTAGTTCTCCCTCTGCCTCTCCCTTTGGAGCCTCAGCCATATGACAACGTCAGCCCACTCTATACCTTCGTCCACGCTCCTAAATACCTCCTCAACACCGAAGACGTTTACATCCCTGGGTATGAGCGTTTGGGGACCGCAAACCGAGACCTTTGCACCGAACATCCTCAGGAGGGGAGCACCGGACCTGAAGACCCTGCTGTGGAGTATGTCTCCAACGTACAGAACCTTCAAATCCCTTATGTCTCCATAAGCCTCAAGGAGCGTGAAGAGGTCTGCAAGCCCCTGGGTGGGGTGCTGGTGGGTCCCGTCCCCAGCGTTGACTAGGGAGAGCCCGAGTTTGGAGATGACATCCCTGTAAGGATAGAAGACGAAGGGGACTCTGAAGATGACGAGCCCGAAGCCGAGGGCTTCAAAGGTCTTGAGCGTATCGTAGAAGCTCTCCCCCTTGCTCATGGAACTGCTCTCACCTGTAACGGTGTAGGTGGAGAGTCCCAGACTCCTGCAGGCTTTCTCAAAGGATATCCTCGTCC
>NZ_JBWONM010000157.1:0-3999 GCF_056450045.1 Hydrogenivirga sp. | reverse complement strand
TTTCTTCACCTCTTTGATCCCCTTTGAGGAGCCTATCAGCTTGTTCTTCAAAGCCTTTCCATATCCACACATTATATACACCGCTTGCAACCCTCTCAAATTCCTTCGGCTCTTCACAGCCTCCATTTAACTTATAAGTTAAATTATGACTCATAATACCCCCTGAGTCAAGTCATCTTCTATTCTATATCTTCAAGCTCTATGGGAGGCAGGTCCTTTATAGTTCTTCCAAGTTATATTATATGCGCCCAAAGATGGCTAAAACCATCCGTTACAGTCATCCCTAAAAAGTGAGGGAATCCCCTCCCGAGCTTTTCCACCCTGAAAGGGTCTCTTCAAACGCACCGAACCTGCTATAATAGGCAGTCCTAAAACATCCCGGGAGGTCAAGGATGGCTTTTGAACTCGCTCAGAGGCTGAAGGTTCTTCCCCCCTACCTCTTTGCAGAGCTTGACAGGAGAAAGCAGGAGAAGATAGAGCAGGGTGTGGACGTTATAGACCTCGGTGTGGGAGACCCGGACCTTCCCACCCCCGAGCCGATAGTTGAGGCTCTCAAGGTGGCTGCCCAGAAGCCCGAAAACCACAGATATCCATCCTACGTGGGTATGAAGGCGTACAGGGAGGCTGTCTCCCGTTGGTACAAGAGGAGGTTTGATATTAACCTCAATCCCGACAGCGAAGTTATAGCCCTCATAGGCTCAAAGGAGGGTATAGCCCACTTCCCCTTAGCCTTCGTTGAGTCGGGAGACGTGGTCCTCTGTCCAGACCCAGCCTACCCCGTCTACAGGATAGGGACGATATTTGCAGGAGGGGAGCCATACACCCTTCCCCTTAAGGAGGAGAACGACTTCCTGCCCGACATAGGCTCAGTGCCCCAGGAGATTGTTGAGAGGACTAAGATAATATGGATAAACTACCCCAACAACCCGACTTCCGCGGACGCAACGGAGGATTTTTACAGAGACCTCATAAAGTGGGCTAAGAAGCACAACATAATAGTTGCCTCGGACAACGCCTACTCTGAGATATACACAGGGGATAAGAAGCCCATCTCAATCCTCCAGATAGATGGGGCGAGAGATGTCGCTATAGAGTTTCACTCCCTCTCAAAGACCTACAACATGACCGGCTGGAGAATAGGCATGGCTGTCGGGAACGAGGAGCTTATAAAGGCTCTGGGAAAGGTGAAGACAAACATAGATTCGGGGCAGTTCAACGCAGTTCAGGAGGCAGCCATAACCGCTCTGGAGCTTCCCGAGGATGAGCTTGACAAGCTGAGGGCTATATACAGGGAGAGAAGGGAGGTCATGAGCAGGGCTCTTAAGGAGATAGGTCTAAAGCCCTACGAGTCAGAGGTCACCTTTTATATATGGACCAAGGTTCCCGAAGGCTACAGCTCGGCGGATTTCGTCGGAAGGCTTATAGATGAGGCTGGTATAGTCTGCACGCCCGGAAACGGCTTTGGAGATGCGGGAGAGGGTTACTTCAGGATATCCCTCACCGTCCCGACAGAAAGACTTGTAGAGGCGGCTAAGAGGATAGAAAATTTAAAACTATGAGACCCAACGAGGTTGACCTTGCAGACATAAGCATAGGGGTTCCCACAGTCCCTTACAACCTAAGCCTTAAGGAGCTCAAGGGCATCTTTGATGAGCTCGGCATATACAACTACCTTACGGTGCTCAAGGACAACACACCTATAGGTCTCATCTACAGGGACAGGGTGGAGAGGTACTCCAACGAGAAGCTGATAGCGGGGGATGTAGTCTCACCCTGTCCGAGGCTCAGAAACTCCACTATGAACAAGGAGAACCTTATAGACATGCTCAACCTCCTTCCCCTCTCAAAGGAGCCGGTCATAGTGACCGACAAGAGGGGAACCTACATGGGTGTTATGACCTACGATACAGTCCTTCACTACATAACCCACCACAGGGAGCACGTCCTGCCTATAATACAGAGGGTTCACTCAGGCATAGGCAAGAGGGAGTATCTGTGCGTCTTCGGGCTCAAGAACCTTGAGGAGTTCAGGGAGGTCTTTGGCTCCGAGAAGGTGGAGAGCGTCCAAAAGATATTCATGGAGAACCTCGCGGACCTCTTCGGTGAGGAGATGACCAAGGTCCCAGAGAAGGGAGAGGTCTGGGCTATAACTGGGAAGAAACCCGACAAGGGGGAGGTAAAGGAGTTCTTCAAGGAGTTCCACAGGGAGTACACCCTTCTCTTTGGGGAGTTTCAACAGCTCCATATATACGGCTTCTGTCTTGATATGTCCATAGTTGATTCGGAGGAGAAGCTCCACAGCCTCAAGGAGGAGCTCAGGAACAGAACGAGGAAGATAGAGGGCTCCGTCTTCATAGTCCATGGGCTTCAGCCGACCCTGATACTCTACGACCCCACCAAGCAGAAGCTCATAACGAACATAAAGAAGAAGATTCTTGCGGACTTCAAGGACATAGTGGAGAGGGTCAGGAGCGCTCCGAGGGACATGTGGGAACACATACTCTACGATATGTTTGATGAGTATCCCCACTTTGAGCTCTTCTACATAATGAGTGAGAGGGGTCTTCAGATAACCAACAACATAGTGAACCCGAAGGTTGGCTACTTCGTAGCTCAGGGGAAGAAGGGAAGGGACCGCTCTCAGGAAGCTTACTTCAAGCAGGCTTTAGCCGAAGGCTCCTTCATATCTGACATATACCTATCAAAGGCTACCGATGACTTCTGCATAACCGTCTCTGAGAAGTTCTCCTACGAAGGGAAGACCTACGTCCTTGCGGGAGATATAAACTTCAGACAGATACACAAGCTTGTCAAAAGCTACAAGGAAGCTCCCGTATGAGCAGGGCGAGATTGATAGGGAGCCTGAGGTACAGAGACCTCAGGTACACAAAGAACCATCCCCTCAGGATACCGAGAGTATCTCTCCTGCTGGAGTTCCTTGAGGCGATGGGGCTGATAGAGGAGGAAGAGAAGGTGGAGGGAAGGGAGGCAAGCATGGAAGAGCTCCTCCTCTTCCACGATAAGGAGTACATAGAGACCCTGATAGAGGCTGACAGGTGCCAGTGTGTTCCCAAGGGGGCAAGGGAGCGCTTCAACATAGGGAGCTATGAGAACCCGGTTTCTCCAGCCATGTACAGGGGCTCATCCCTCGCAACGGGCTCCTCGGTTCAGGCGGTTGAGCTCTTTTTCTCAGGCTTGATAGCCTTCAACCCAGCAGGAGGCATGCACCACGCCTTCAGGGACAGAGCCAACGGTTTTTGCTTCATAAACGATCCGGTGATAGCTATTGAGTCTCTGAGGAAGAGGGGCTTGAGGAAGGTTCTTTACGTGGACCTTGATGCCCATCACTGCGATGGGGTTCAGAGTGCCTACTACGAAAGCGATGAGGTCTACGTCCTGTCAATCCACCAGTCCCCCGATTACGCCTTCCCCTTCAAGAGGGGCTTCCTTGAGGAGAGAGGGAAGGGAAGGGGAAAGGGCTTCAATCTCAACATACCCCTCCCTAAGAGCGTTAACGACAGCGAGTATCTCTACATCCTTGAGAGGGTGCTCCTGCACTTAGGGGATGTCTTCAAGCCCGATGTCTGCGTTCTCCAGCTGGGAACCGACCCCCTCCTTGAGGACCCCCTCTCCAAGTTCAGCCTTTCAAACGCGGGCCTTCTGGAAGCCTTCAGGCTGGTTAGAGAAGCTTTCGGTGAGGGAATTTACCTCGGAGGGGGAGGATACCACCCGATAGCCCTCGCAAGGTGCTGGACCCTCCTGTGGTGCGATATCTCCGGGAGGGAAGCCCCCGAGCACATAACCCCTCCTGCGAAGGAGGTTCTCGCACGGGTTGAGTGGGAAGAGTTTGATGAGGACACAGACAGGGGCTACCTGTACGAAAAGCTCAAGGACGAACCGAGGGAGGGTGAGATAAGGGAGGAGGTAAAGGACCTTCTTGCGAAGGTGAAGGCTCTCATCTACTCCTGACAGGGGCTGTAGAGTTTCATGTAAATCTCC
>NZ_JBWONM010000156.1:0-6888 GCF_056450045.1 Hydrogenivirga sp. | reverse complement strand
CTTCCCTTCGCGGTTCCCATAATGTGGGCTATAGTCATAGGTATAGTCCTCTATCCGGTGCACAGCTCCATAGAGAGGGCTATAAAGAGCAGAACCCTCTCCGCATTCCTGATGAGCCTCATCGTCTTTCTCTTCCTGATAGTTCCCATGAGTGTGGTGAGCGTCCTCCTGCTCCAGCAGGTTGTTGATATAACCCAGAGGCTCGTGCTCTACTTTCAGAGTCACAGCTACAGGGATGTGCTTGAGTCCCTGCAGGCGCTTCCCTTTGTAAAGGAACACATTGAAGACCTCTCGCCTGTGATTGAGTTCCTGAAGAGGGAGGAGGTAAGGAACGTTGCGGCTGAGTCCCTGAACAGGTTTCTCAAGTTCATGGGAGATAAGATAGGGCACTTAGCCTTTACCGCAGGGAGAAACCTCTTTTACATCTTCGTCTTCCTGATAACCTTCTTCTTCATTCTCAGGGATGGTCCCGGTATCCTCAGGCGTATTGAGAAGCTCGTGCCCATGCAGGACGAAGACCTAAGCAGTATTTTGAGCACCATTTACAGGACGGTTCTCGCCGTTGTTTACGGCTCAATCGGAACAGCCCTCCTGCAGGCACTCTTTTCGCTCGTTGCCTACTCCATAGTAGGTCTGAAGTTTGCCCTTTTCTGGAGCGCCCTGACCTTCTTCGCTGCCTTCATCCCTCCCTTCGGAGCCTCCGCCGTATGGTTTCCCCTCGCGGTTTACAGCTTCTTCCAGCTTGGAACATGGCAGGCGGTATTTCTGGGTATCTGGGGCGTGCTTATAATCTCAAGCATGGACAACTTCGTCCGTCCCTTGATAATAAAGAGGGGTATAGAGATGCCCTACGTTGTCCTCTTCTTCTCAACCATAGGAGGTCTCTTGAAGTTCGGCTTCATAGGGCTCTTCTTGGGACCGATAATCTTCACAACCCTCTTTGCCTTATTCAAAATATATGAGAGAAGGATTATCGGTCAAGATACCTGAAGGCTTTATCCCCTATATCCCTTCTGTAGTGCATGCCTTCAAAGTGAATCTTCTCAACAGCGCTGTATGCTCTTTCCTTAGCCTCTCTGAGCGTGCTCCCGTAGGCGCAGACGTTGAGAACTCTTCCCCCGTTGGTAACCACCTTCCCGTCCCTTATGTCGGTCCCAGCGTGGAAGATAACCACGCCCTCAAGCCTTTCAGCCTCCTCAAGCCCCTCTATAACCTTTCCCTTCTCGGGCTTTTTGGGGTAACCCCTTGAGGCTATCACAACGTCAAGCGTCCACCTCGGGTCTTCGCTCAGGCTTACCCCCTTTCCCTCATAGAAATCAAGGAGGGCTTTTAGAAAGTCCCCCTCTACCCTCATGAGGATGGGCTGGGCTTCTGGGTCTCCAAGCCTTACGTTGAACTCAAGGACCTTCGGTCCCTCGGAGGTTATCATGAGACCCGCGTAGAGAAATCCCCTGTAGTATATCCCCTCTGAGGCAAGACCCTTCAGGGTCCTCTCAATGACCTCCTCCTTTATCCTCTTCTCCATCTCGCTGTCTATCACGGGTGTGGGTGAGTAGGCTCCCATCCCGCCTGTGTTCGGACCCCTGTCTCCATCAAGGAGCCTCTTGTGGTCCTGAGAGGTGGGCAAGGGAACGTACTTCTCTCCGTTCACCATCACTATGTAAGAAGCCTCTTCCCCTTCAAGGAACTCCTCTATGACGACCCTCTTTCCAGCCTCTCCAAGCACTCCCTCCTTCATAAAGCCGACTATAGTCTGGATAGCCTCCTCTTCGGAGAAGCAAACCACAGCCCCCTTGCCTGAGGCTAAGCCGTCCGCCTTAACAACTATAGGTGCCCCCACATCTCTAACATACTGGACCGCCTCGGAAAGATCTTCAAAGACACCGTACTGGGCTGTAGGCACCCCATACTTCTCCATGAAGCTCTTTGCAAAGGCTTTGCTACCTTCAAGCCGGGAGGCTTCCTTTGATGGTCCGAATATCCTCAGCCCCCTCTTCTCAAACTCATCGGTTATACCCTCAACGAGGGGAGCCTCCGGACCAACGACAGTAAAGTCTATGCCTTCTTTAGAGGCAAAGTCCGCGAGCCTTTCAACATCCGTTGGCGAGATATCTACCTTCTCGGCAACCTTCCATATACCTGCGTTGCCCCTTGCGCAGTATATCTGCGAAACGAGGGGACTCTGACTGAGCTTCCACACTAAAGCGTGCTCTCTTCCTCCATTTCCAACAACGAGAACCTTCACGGAGAGTATTATCTTACAGATGTAACCCTATTGCAATGTTTCAGAAGCTTCTCACTTTGTTGGGGGAGGGAAGGTAAAGATTATGTAGCCCTTCTCCCCGTACTCTATCTTTTTGAGAATCCTTCCATCAGGGGAGATAACCGCGGAGGGTCCTGTGTTGTTCACCCAGAGAACGTACCTGCGGTTTTCCAAAGCCCTCACCCTTGCCTGTCTCAGGTGCTGGTAGGTCCCATCCGAGTCCCTGAACCACCCATCGTTGGTCAGCACTGCTATCAGATCCCCGCACCTTGCGAAGTCCTTCACGAGATGGTAGTAAGAGACCTCAAAGCAGACGGGAGTGGCGAGCTTTATTCCGTCCACTCTCAGGCACCTGACGCCACTTCCCGGTGTGTAGTCCGTCCCTGCAATAGCGCCGAATATATCCTTGACGAAGCCGAAGGGAAAGGGAACATACTCCCCGAAGGGCAGGAGCCTCACCTTGTCGTAAAAATCCACCACCTTCCCGTCTTTAAGGACGAACACCGAGTTGTAGGGCTTGAAGCCCTCCCAGTGCCTTATGTCTATCAGCCCGGTAACTATGACAGCCCTCTTTGAGTAGCTGAGTAGTTTATCTCCCCTTGAGTAGAGCTGGTTGGCAGTAAAGGGAAAGGCTGACTCAGGCAGAACCACAAGGTCTGGCTTGTACTCAAGAACTTCATCAAGTAGCTCCCAGTACTGGGGCAGGTATTCGTAGAACTTCTTCGTGTCCAGCTTTATGCTCTCATCAACATTGGGTTGCACCAGCGCAACCTTCAGACCCCTTGGCACGACCGCCTCCGTTCTTAAGAAGGGCAGGGGCACGAGGAAGAGGACGAGCATGAGGACAGAGTACCTGAGATTCCTGCGAAGGAAGGGAAGGAGGGCTGGCACCCAGAGGAGAAGGCTCCCGAGATAGACCCCTCCTGCGCTGAGGTAGTACTTAAAGAAAGGTATATCAACGCTGAGCTCCCCGAGCAGAAGCCAGGGAAAGCCCCCGTAGGGGAAGTTCGCCCTGAGAACCTCTGCAAGGCTCCAGAGGAAAGGCAGAAGGAAAGGCTTGAAACCCGAGGACCTCCAGAGGAGGTAGGTTATGCCGAACTGCATCAAGGAGAGGAAGCCAGCAAGAAGGAGGATGAGGGCGTAGGCTATGGGCGGGAAGACCTCCCCGTAATCAATCATCGCTATCCTGACCCATAGGAGGGAGAGGAAGAAGGAGAGAAAGCCAGAGGAGAGCCAGAGCCTCCAGTCCCTTGACCTCAGAAGCAGGAAGAGGGCGGGGAATATGAGGAACCAGAGGTTCAGCTTGGAAAAGGAGAGGTAGAAGAACAGGGCTATGAGGAGGGGAGTTATTACCTTCGCAGGTCCTTTATCAAGCATATCGCAAACAAGATACCACCTATCAGGGCGCTCATGTACTGGCTGACTATCCTCCACAGGATTACGAAGGCTCCGATCTCAAAGGGCTCCATAAAGCTTGCAAAGAGGGCAAGACCCCCGAGCTCACCTACACCACTTCCTCCGGGCGTTGGACTCACGAATATCACGTATATTAGGCTTATCTGGGCTATGAACATCTCAAGGAAGCTCTCCTCCTTGCCAAAGGACTTTGCCAGTGCAGGAGCTATAAGGAGGAAGGAGACGTAGAGGAGCACGCTTGAGACCACAGAGGCTAAGAAGTAGGACTTCTTCTTGTAACCAAAGATCCGCAGGTAGTTTACGTACCTCCTGAGGGTCTCCCTCACCTTTCCCACCGAAGGTTTGTTCCTGTTCTTCCTTATGAGGAATCTAACCCCGTAGTAAGATGCCCCGAAAACGAGGACAACAGCCGCAAATATCTCAAGGACCGGCAGAACCTGCTCAGGGTTCTTGTAAAGGTGCCAGAGAAAGAAGGGAAGACCTATCAGGAAGAAGACAGCTCCCGAGACAGCCTTCATCGTCACTATGCTCATAACCTTGTGAACGCTAACCCCCTTCCTCAGAAGCATGTACACGGCGGCGAGCTCTCCTCCCACGTGGGCTGGCGTTACCGTCGCGCCGAAGGTGTTAACGAAGGACATTATGTAGCCGTAAAGGAAGGAGTAGTTCACGCCGACCGCCCTTGAGAGGACGAAGAGCCTCAGGTTATCAAAGGTGTGGTAGAGGAAGAGGAAGAAGAGGGAAAGGAGCAGGTATCTCTTCTTCAGGTTCATGAGAATGGAGAAGGTCTCCTTGGTGAAGGTTTTGAAGAAGATGTAGGAAAAGCTCAGGAGGAGTATGAGAACGAGCAAAAGGGTGCCATAGGTAAAGGTCTTGCGCATCAGAGCTCCCTGACCGCTTGGGAAATCTTCTCAAGAGCCTCGTCAATATGTCTCTCCTCGTGGGCTGTGCTGACGAACCAAGCCTCAAACTGGGAAGGTGGTATGAGAACACCGCTTTTAAGGAGTTTCTGGAAGAACCTCGCAAACAGCTCGGTATCGGAGGTCTTTGCTGTGGCAAAGTCCCTAACTTCCCTGTCGGTGAAGAAGAGGGTCATCATTGAGCCGATCCTGTTTATCCTATGGGCTATGCCCCTGTCCTTCAGCAGACCCGCAACACCCTCCGAAAGCCTCTCCATCTTCCTGTCAAGCTCTTCGTAAGGCTCCCTGTCTCTGAGCTCCTTCAGGGTCTGGACCCCGGCAACCATCGCCACCGGATTGCCCGAAAGGGTTCCAGCCTGATAGACGGGTCCCTCTGGAGCCACCTGTGACATTATCTCCTTCTTCCCTCCGTAGGCTCCAACGGGCATACCTCCCCCAAGCACCTTTCCAAGGCAGGTTATGTCTGGCTCAACTCCAAAAAGCTCCTGAGCACCCCCTTTGGCAAGTCTGAAGCCCGTTATGACCTCATCAAAGATAAGAAGGGCGCCATACTCCCTCGTTATCTCTCTGAGAAACTGTAGAAAGCCCTCCTCCGGAGGAACAACTCCCATATTCCCGGGTACGGGCTCAACTATCAGGCAGGCTATATCCTCCCCGTATTTACGGAAGGTCTCCTCTACCGCTTCCCTGTTGTTGAAGGGAACCACGAGGGTTAACTTAGCTATCTCCTCGGGTATGCCCGGGGTCCCCGGTATGCCGAAGGTAGCAACTCCCGAACCAGCACTCACGAGAAGGCTGTCGTAGTGTCCGTGGTAACAGCCGTCAAACTTCACAACATACTTCCTTCCAGTCACACCCCGGGCGAGCCTTACGGCGGACATGGTAGCTTCCGTACCTGAGTTCACGAACCTGACCTTCTCAACGCTTGGAACCATCTCAACGACGAGGTGGGCGAGCTTCACCTCGTGGGGATTTGTAAGCCCGAAGGACAGCCCTTTATGAACTTCCTCCTCCACCGCCTTCACCACCTTAGGGTGGGCATGACCGAGTATCAGAGGTCCCCAGGAGGCGAGGAAGTCTATGTACTCTCTTCCGTCCGCATCCCAGACCTTCGCTCCTCTTCCCTTTACGAGGGCTATGGGCTTTCCACCGACAGCCTTGAAGGCTCTCACGGGACTGTTGACACCGCCGGGCAGTACCTCTGAGGCTTCTGTGATTATCCTCTCGTTGTTCATGTAAAAATTATAAACCCCTGAAGGTGTGCCGAAACTTATAATTGATAGAAATGAGGCTCTTGCTTCTGTTACTGGGAGGGTTGGCTCTCTTTGGGTGCACGCCAACCGTCAAGGAAGTTGCCCTTCACAAGGGAAAGAGACAGGTAGAGGTTGTCAAGAGGGGGAGCTTCCTCTTTAGTGAAGAGGAGAAGGGCTTTATAAGTCGGGAGGCGAGGCGCCTCGGAATAGATGTACCAAAGAACGAGGATATTGAGAGGCACCTGAGAAGGCTCCTGAAGGACCCCCGTAGCCTTGAACTCGCCCTGAGAAGGGCTAACCTCTATATACCCTACATAAAGCCCATCCTCCTCAAGAAGGGTCTTCCCGAAGAGCTCTCCCTCCTTCCCCTGATAGAGAGCGGCTTTAACCCCTTTGCAGTATCAAGGTCCGGTGCCGCCGGAATATGGCAGCTTATGCCCGATACAGCGAGGAGATACGGGCTCAGGGTTGATGGAGAGGTTGATGAGAGGTTTGACCTTCTGAAGTCCACTGAGGCAGCTGCAAGCTATCTGAAGGACCTCCACAGGAGGTTTGGAAGCTGGGAGCTCGTCCTTGCGGCATACAACTGCGGTGAGGGCTGTGTTAGCAGGAGGACCGAAGGGATAAACTTTTGGAGGTCAAAGTGGGCTCTCCCCGACCAGACGAGGGAGTATGTCCCCTCTTTCTTTGCCTCCCTCCTCATAGCGAGAGCCCCCCACAGATACGGGCTCGGCATAACCATGAGCAGTCTGAACATAAGAAAGGTTGTATCCTATAGGAGAGAGAGGGTCAGCAATCTCGTCGCGAAGCTCGGAATAAAGCATAGCACCTTCAGGGACCTCAACCCCCACATAAGGGGTAGCTATGTGCCGGCGGGGGCATCTCTCTACCTTCCGGAAGAAACCACTATCAGGAAGGTGGTTAAAAAATCTCCTCCTAAAGAACCGAGGAAGTTAGTAAAGGATGCATCCCCGAAGTCGGCTGATAAGCTCCTTATTAAAAAGTTGAAGAGGACTGCAAAGGTTGTCAAAAAGCC
>NZ_JBWONM010000155.1:0-6952 GCF_056450045.1 Hydrogenivirga sp. | reverse complement strand
CTGCTCGTTGACAGCTACGTGAAGGTAGCCCCAGACCCTTACAGGGACCAGGAGTACACCTGGAAGGCTATAGATAAGGCTAAGGAGTTCCTCAGCAGGTTTCCCAAGAGCAAGTTCGCCCCAAAGGTTCAGGAGCTGATAACCGAAGCTTACAGGAAGATAGCTAAGCACGACTACTACGTGGCAAAGTTCTACGAAGATTACGGCTACACCTACTCAGCCGCGCTGAGGTACAGGGAGATACTCATAAACTTTGCCCAGTATGTATCCGAGCCGGAGATAGCCTACCGCTACATAAGATGCCTCCTCCTTACCGACAGACAGGTGGAGCTGGAAAAGGGCAAGATAAGGAACCTGATAGAGGAGACGGAGGACAGGCTCTCCGATGCCGAGGATGAAGAGGAAAAGAAGGCTATAAGGAAGAGGCTCTCCTTTTTGAGAGGTGAGCTAAAGCGCTGGGAGGAGATAGGAAAAAGGGCTCAAGAGGAAGCGAGAGGAGCCATAGCTAAGTACAGGGAGGTTTACGGACACACTAAGTATTACAGAGAGCTTGAGAAGCTCCTGAAAGAGAAGGGATGGAAAAGCTAAAGCTTATCAAAAAACTTCTGGAGGACAAGAAGGCAGAGGATGTGGTTGTCCTTGATGTCTCCAAGCTGACGAACATCGCCGACTTCTTCGTCATAGCGAGTGCCAACTCAAGCGTACATGCGAAAGCCCTTGCCGAGTATCTCGTTGAGGAGATGGAGAAGAGGGGCTACACCGTTGACCACGTGGAGGGTACCGAGTTTGGAAACTGGATACTCATTGACCTCTTAGACGTGATAGTTCACATCTTCACCCCCGAGTGGAGAGAGCGCTATGGTATAGAGTGGATATGGTCCGAAGCTGGGAGGGTTGAGCTGTGATGATTCTGAAGATTGCCTTCTTCGTACTTCTTCTCCTCCTTGCCCTTATATTCTCCTACTTCAACCTCCAGAGTGTAAAGGTGTCCTTCTTCGGGGGCTCTGTAACCCTTCCCCTCTTCCTTGTAGTTTTCATCAGCTTCGTTGTGGGCTTCCTCATCGCCTACCTATCTTCGGAGCTGAGAGCCCTTGAGTGGAGGAGGTACGGCGAGAGGTTGAAGAAGGCTCTCACGAGCCTGTGGACCGGCTATCCCGACAGGGCAAGGGGGCAGATGGAAAAGCTCCTTGACAACGAGGAGGTGGTCCCCCTTTACGCTGAATCAATGAAGGAGCTCGGCAGGGAGGCTTCCGTCTATCTTCAGAGGTACAGCAGCGGTATAGTTGAGACGGTGATAGCCCAGTACGTCTTCAGGGAGGAAAGGGACAGGGCAAGGGACCTCCTTGAGAAGGCTCTTGGAAAGAACTGGAGCAACCTGAAAGCCCGCAGGCTCCTCAGGAGCATCTACTTCCTTGATGGAGAGGGTGATAAGGCTATTGACCTCCAGAAGAAGATAGTTCAGGACTCGGAGAAGGCTCTTAGGGACAGAGAGAAGGAGGTTCTCTCTTCTATGCTCGCCTCCCTCAGGGGTGAGGAAGCGCTGGAGGAGCTTACAAAGCTCCCGCCCACCCCCACATCCCTCGCAGTTCTGATAGGGAGCTCGGAAAGGCACAGGGAGAGATACGTATCCCGCATGTTTGAGGAGGGTATAGCCAACGAGACACTCCTCGTCCTCGTGCAGAGCAACTCCCTGACCCCGGAGGTGATTGAAGAGGTAGAAAGGAGAAAAGAGGAGATAGACCCTGTTGTCCTCTCGCTCATGTATGCGAGCGTGGGTATGTACGAGAGGCTGGAGCAGCTAAAGGATGAGCTCCCCCTTCCGATTAAAATTGTCATTGAGAAAGGGTACGGGGAGGATAGGGAATGTTACAGGGAGCTCGCCCCTTACATAAGGCTCTTGGAGTGTTCCCTGTGTGGGAAGGAACATTCCCAATACTCTCCCCTCTGCCCAAACTGTTTAGGCTGGAATAAATTGAAAGTAAAAGGAGGGAGTAAGGATGCTCATTGACTCTTCAAAAGGCATAGTCAGGTTCAAGATCGTGTATCACGGGATAGCGATGTCGGGGAAGACCACAAACATAGAACAGCTCGCACGGCAGAGCGGTCTTGACGTCCTGAGCTTTGATACAAAGGAGGAGAGGACCCTCGTCTTTGACTTCATAACCAAGAAGATAAAGGTAGACAGCTTTACCCTCACCTTCTCCATATACACAATACCAGGACAGGACATATACAGGGATATAAGGAAGATGGTCATGAGGGGGGTTGATGCGGTTGTCTTTGTCGTTGATTCCTCAGAGAGGAGGCTATCAGAAAACAGGGAGTTTGTGAGAACTCTTGAGGAAGACCTCAGGATGTACGGCAAGAGTATAGAGGATACGCCCATAGTTATCCAATACAACAAGAGGGACCTGCCCGATGCCCTTCCCCTGGAGGTCCTTGAGAGGGAGGTGTCCATCCCGGGTAAGAAGAGCACCGAGGCTGTTGCTGTGAAGGGGGAAGGTGTTCAGGAGACCTTTGAGCTCCTTATGGACGAGCTCATGGAAAGGTTCAAGAAGATGGTGGGATAGAATAAAAACATGTTCTACGGCTACATCGGGGACTCCCGAGGTCTGAGTGACGTTATAACCGGACTCCTTCAAGGCAGGTCTGGTACCCTTGAGCTCTTCGTCAACAGATACTTCCTCTCAATGAAGGTAAAGGACGGTCTCATAACCGAGTACAAGTGTGACCTCGGACCTTTCAACAAGAAGAAGGTGAACGACTACAACATTCTTGTATACTGCCTTGCTGAGATGCTCGCCAACCCGGAGGGTTTCTTTGCTTTTTATGAAGAGTCTCAGATGAAGGCTACTCCCCTTGAGAACCCTGTCGGTAGCGACGAGCTGATGATACAAGCAACTATAGTGCGCAAAGAGCTTGACGACGTCATGGACAAGATAATATCCCCCTATGCGATATTCAAAGCCACCGGAAGGTACAGGGATGCATCCTTTTTTGAGGGAAAGAACGTTATTGAGTCCATAGCCCTCTCCGAGGAGCCCATAGTATCCGTTGTCAGGAGGGTAAAGGACCTTCTTTCAGAAGGTAAGCTTGACATCTACGAGTTCAGGGAGGGTGAGTCCTCCGAGGAGCACGAGATAGACTACATGATGGAGAACGTCCCCCTCAAGAGGGTAAACATAGTCGCCATCTTAGAGAGCCTCAAGACGGGTAACTTCTCGGGTATAGCTAAGATATCATCGCCCACCTACGCTATAAACCTCTTCTACGAGAACGGCGAGATGTTCGCCGTCTATCCGATAGATTATGACATCTTTGAGTTCTTCCTCTCTCCCGATAAAAACGCGGAGCTCAGCCTCGTTAACCTTGACCCGAGCATAGTGAAGTTCATAGCCCTCAGGTATCTCTCCAAGCCCGAGATAGATGCTGTCAGTAGCAACTTCATGGAGATAAGCAAGCTCTTCTTGGGACTGAGCAAGCACAGGAAGAATGCCCTCCTCCTTATATCGGAGAAGAAGGGGGACCGCTTTATTGTCTTCAGGGAGGGGAAGCTCCTTATGTCCCTGATGGAGAGCTCGGGAAAGTTCAAGCACTTAGAGTCCCTGAAGTTTAATGAGCCCTACTTCGTCAGCCTTTACTTCTTCAAGAAGGTAACCAACATAGCCCAGATAGTTTACATCTTCATGATAAACGAGGTTCTGAGCGTCTTCATGAAGCACGCCCCCACGAAGATGAGCACGATGGTTCTGAGGGAGGCTGTTAGGTACCCCTTCCTCGTCTTTTCCGAGGGGAAGTTCCACCTTACCAAGCCACTGAACGAGGAGGAGGAAGCTCAGCTCCTTAATCTCCTGACCTTCATGCTTGACCTCGGCTCTCAGGAGCTCGGTGAGAAGAAGCAGGAGGAGGAGCTTGAGTTCCAGCTAAGACCCTTCAAGGACATATTCAAGGTCCTTGATGTTGAGAAGTACCTTAAGGTAAGGTATGGAAGCGGTGGCTGATGCTCAAGGAAGGAGACTGGATACTGGTCCGTTACGAAGACAGGAAGTACCTCAAGCGCCTTGACCCCTCCCAGTCCCTCAGCGTCAGAAAGGACGTCCTCAAGTTCTCAGAGCTCGTGGGAAAGCCCCCAGGAATTAAAATTGGACAGTTTGAAGTCTTCCGCCCGAGCCTTGAGGATGTGATAGTCCTCGGCTTTGAGAGGAAGACCCAGATAATCTATCCCAAGGATGCTTTCTACATAGCCTTCAAGCTCGGTCTCACAAAGTCTTCAAGGGTTCTTGAGTTCGGAACGGGAAGCGGAGCCCTCTGTGCAGTTCTCTCCCAGCTTGCGGGGGAAGTGCACACCTACGAGGCGGTGGAAAGGTTCTACAGAGTGGCAAGGAGGAACTTGGAGAGGTTCTCCCTCGGAGAGAACGTCCACCTCAACAACCTTGACTTTTCTTCCGCAGAGGTCCCATCTGACTTCTTTGATGCAGCCTTTGTTGATGTGAGGGACCCTATCCCCTACCTTGAAAAGCTTCACACAGCCCTCAAGGATGGCTCCCCCGTTGGTTTTCTCCTGCCTACGGCAAATCAGGTGGTTGAGCTCCTCAGCTCCCTGAAAGGTAAGTTCGGCGGGATTGAGGTCCTTGAGATAATGGTCAGGTTCTACAAGACAGTTCCCGAGAGGTTTCGGCCGGAGGACACCATGGTGGGACACACCGCCTATCTCCTCTTTTGCAGGAAGCTCATACCTTAGATAGAACGAACTCCCCTATTGGGTTGCGAAACTCCGCATCTCCGAGGTGGTAGGCTGTCCACAGGTGCAGGCACCTCACCTTAAAAGGCTTTCTCCTGAAGTTCCTTATCCCCCCTATCCCTACCTCTGGGTTCAGGAGAACCCTCTTGCAAACCCTGTCCCACTTCCCCTCTCCCCTGTACACCTCTGGAAACCTCTCCTTCAGAATTATCCTCCTCTTCTCAACCTCCCTCTCGTGAAGTCCAACGAGAAAGTTAAAGAACTCCTCATCGGAGCTTATTTCCTCACTCAGCTTCCTTATAAAGCCTTCGGACTCAAGGCGGGATACCGCCCCCCTGAATTCCCTGTCAAGTATCCAGAACCTCGTTGGCTCCGGTCTGTATATACCCTTCTCATAAACAACTATGGGATTTTCAACGACCTCAACCATATTATTAAATTTATGGGTTACAGGGACATAGAACCGGAGGAGATTTACAAGCTTGACGACGTTGTCCTCGTTGATATAAGGAGCCCTCAGGAGTTTGAGGAGTTTCACATACCGGGAGCTGTCAACGTCCCCCTCTTTGAGAACGAGGAGAAGAAGCTCATAGGCTACATCTACAGGAACGAAGGAGAGGACAGGGCGAGGGAGGTGGGCGAGCAGATAGCGAGAAGGAGGCTTGATGAGTTTTACAGCAGGTTCAGGGAGTTGAAGGAGAGGCACAGGAACGTCGTCGTTTACTGCTGGCGGGGGGGAATGAGGAGCAAGGGCATGTGCAGAGCTATGTCCGAGATGGGGCTTGAGCTCCTGCGTCTCAGAGGAGGTTACAGAGCCTACAGACAGTTCATCCTCAAGGATTTGGAGCGGCTCCTGGAGGACACCCACTTCATAGTTCTTACGGGCAAGACGGGAGTTGGAAAGACTCAGGTTCTCAGGGAGCTAAAGAGGGAAGGGCTTCCCGTCATAGACCTTGAAGACCTTGCCAAGGACAGAGGTTCGGTCTTCGGGAGCGTGGGGATAAGGAAGGAGGTCTCCCAGAAGCTCTTTGACTCCCTCCTTTACGAGGAGATGAGAAAGCTAAGAGGAGGGCTGGTATTCATAGAGGATGAGAGCAGGAGGATAGGCAACATATACCTCCCCGAAGCCTTCTGGAGGAAGAAGTCCGAAGGGACCTACGTTGAGATAACCGCTCCGATGGAGAAGAGGGTTGAGAACATACTCAGCGACTACACTAAGGAGGAGGGCTGGGAGGAAGAAGCCCTCAGGGCTGTGATGAAGATAAAGAAGTACCTGGGACCCCAGAGGCTTGATTACCTCTTGGAGAAGTTCAGGGAGAGGGACTACACCGAGGTGGTCAGGTTCCTGATAGAAGAGTACTACGACAAGAGGTACCGCCAATTCGGAGAGCCCCTCCTGAGCGTTGACTGCGAAGATATCGCAAGGTGTGTGGAAGAACTGAAGGAGCTCTACACAAGGTTGAGCCATGAGGGTAAGGTTCAGGATTCAGCTTTACGAAGGGGATAGAAGGCTGAGAAAGCATGATCTCTTAGGCAGGAAGGACGCCTTCGGCGTGGGTATAAGGTACATAACGGAGTTCAAGTACCTTGAGGCTACTAAGTGGCTCCTTCTCGCACCCGATTCCTGGGAGAAGTACGTCCTGCTGAGCCTGATAAACCTCGCCCTCGGTCAGGTGGAGCAGGCTTCCGAGTTTTTGGAGATGGTCCCGGGCTTTGATAGGAAGACAGGCCTCAGGATTGAGCTCGGCTTCCCCGAAAGCGGTACGAGCAGGGAGGTGAGGGATATCTCTGATGTCATGCCCCTCTTTGCTCAAACTCCCCCCGGTTGAGCCTCTCCTTGAGAACCCTCTTCAGAACCTTCCCCGTTGCGTTCTTGGGAAGGTCCTCCACGAAGATAAACTGCTTAGGTATCTTGTAGTTGGCGAGCCTGTCCTTCAAGAACGCCCTCAGCTCGGACTCCTTCAGGCTGTCGTCGGCGGGCTTTATAAAGGCAACGGGTATCTCCCCGTGATGGGGGTCCTTCTTGCCCACCACGGCACAGAGCTCAACCTTCTCGTGGCCCATAAGGACCTCCTCAACCTCCCTCGGGTAAACGTTCATGCCCTTGCATATGATAAGGTCCTTCTTCCTGTCAACTATGTATATGAAGCCGTCCTCATCAACGTATCCGAGGTCTCCCGTCCTTAGCCAGCCGTTAACTATGGTGTTCTC